>VBLA01000380.1 GCA_005879245.1 Deltaproteobacteria bacterium | reverse complement strand
GACGCCCGGAAAGTTCTCCTCAACAAGGGCGTCGAGGTCACGGCTGACGTGCTGGCGCAAATTCCCTCCAACTACTGGGGGGACATCAAGGTAGGCGAGGAACGCGTCGAGGACGATCTCTCGCGGCTCGTCGAGGGCATGCAGGAGCAGATCGACCTCATCAAGGTTGCGTTCACGGAGAAGATCGAACGCCTGAAGGGCGGCGACGAGCTACCCCCAGGCGTGATCAAGATGGTGAAGGTCTTCGTCGCCATCAAGCGGAAGCTGCAGGTGGGGGACAAGATGGCTGGCCGGCACGGCAACAAGGGCGTGCTGTCCCGCATCCTCCCCGAAGAGGACATGCCCTACCTCGCGGACGGCACGCCCGTCGACATCGTCCTCAACCCGCTCGGCGTGCCGAGCCGCATGAACGTCGGCCAGATCCTCGAGACGCACCTCGGCTGGGCGGCGCGCGAGCTCGGCCGGCAGATCGACACGGAGCTCGAGGAGAACGGCAGGCCCAACGTCGAGGCGCTACGCAAGACGCTGAAGGACCTCTATGCGTCCCGCGAGACGGCCGACTTCATCGATGCGCTGGCGGATCAGGACATCGTGAAGCTCGCCCGCAAGGCGTCGAGGGGCATCCACGTCGCCTCGCCGGTATTCGATGGCGCAACCGAGGAGGAGATCTTCCGGCTCCTGGCCCGTGCGGCGCTGCCCGCCACCGGGCAGACGCGGCTGTTCGACGGTCGCACGGGTGGGTCGTTCGCACACGAGGTGACCGTCGGTGTGATGTACATGTTGAAGCTCCACCACCTGGTGGACGACAAGATCCACGCCCGCTCCACGGGCCCCTATTCGCTCGTCACGCAGCAGCCGCTCGGCGGCAAGGCCCAGTTCGGCGGCCAGCGGCTCGGCGAGATGGAGGTGTGGGCGCTCGAGGCGTACGGCGCGGCCTACAGCCTGCAGGAGATGTTGACGGTCAAGTCGGATGACGTCGCGGGCCGCACTCGCATGTACGAGGCGATCGTCAAGGGCGAGAACGTCCTCGAGCCGGGCTTGCCCGAGTCCTTCAACGTCATGGTGAAGGAGCTGCAGAGCCTCGCACTCGACATGGAGCTCACCGAGAACCGTCAGCAGAGCTGACGGGCCTGCAGGGGAGATAGCCCAATGATGGAAGACCTCTTCAGTCTCTTCGAAAAACCGAAAAATCCGCTCATCTTCAACGCAATTCGAATCTCGCTCGCCTCGCCCGACAAGATCCGATCGTGGTCGCATGGTGAGGTGAAGAAGCCGGAAACGATCAACTACCGCACCTTCAAGCCCGAACGGGATGGACTCTTCTGCGGGTCATCCAGTCGAAGGTCCGTCGCGAGCGCATGGGGCACATCGACCTCGCCACCCCGGTGGCGCACATCTGGTTCCTGAAGAGCCTGCCGTCGCGGATCGGAACCCTCCTCGACGTGACGCTCAAGGAGCTCGAGAAGGTCCTCTACTTCGAGTCGTACGTCGTCGTGGATCCCGGCAAGACCCCGCTCCAGGAGCGCGAGCTCCTCTCGGAGACCCGCTACCGCAAGCTTTACGAAGAACACGGCCCGGATGCCTTCCGTGCGGCGATGGGCGCCGAGGCGATCCGCGAACTCCTGAAGAAGCTCGACATCGACAAGCTGTTCGTCGATTTGCGCAAGGAGATGAAGGAGGCAACCAGCGAAGCGCGCCGGAAGAAGATCTCGAAGCGCCTCAAGGTGGTGGCCGCGTTCAAGAACTCCGGCAATCGCCCCGAGTGGATGATCCTCGAGGTAGTTCCGGTGATCCCGCCCGACCTGCGCCCGCTCGTGCCGCTCGACGGTGGGCGTTTCGCGACCTCCGACCTGAACGACCTCTACCGACGGGTGATCAACCGCAACAACCGGTTGAAGCGTCTCATGGAGCTGAATGCACCCGACATCATCATCCGCAACGAGAAACGCATGCTCCAGGAGGCGGTCGACGCTCTCTTCGACAACGGGCGACGGGGACGGGCGATCACCGGCCCGAACAAGCGTCCCCTCAAGTCGCTCTCCGACATGCTCAAGGGGAAGAGCGGCCGGTTCCGGCAGAACCTCCTCGGGAAGCGCGTAGACTACTCGGGCCGCTCGGTGATCGTCGTGGGGCCGGAGCTGCGGCTTCACCAGTGCGGGCTACCCAAGAAGATGGCCCTCGAGCTGTTCAAGCCCTTCATCTACAACAAGCTCGAAGAGCGTGGCTTCGTCACGACGATCAAGAGCGCCAAGAAGCTGGTCGAGAAGGAGCGGCCCGAGGTCTGGGACATTCTCGACGAGGTGATCCGCGAGCATCCCGTCCTGCTGAACCGCGCCCCGACGCTTCACCGCCTCGGCATCCAGGCGTTCGAACCGATCCTCATCGAGGGCAAGGCGATCCAGCTCCATCCGCTCGTATGCGCGGCGTACAACGCCGACTTCGACGGCGACCAGATGGCCGTGCACGTGCCCCTCTCGGTCGAGGCGCAGGTCGAGGCGCGGGCGCTCATGATGTCGACCAACAACATCCTGTCTCCGGCTCATGGGAAGCCGATCATCGTCCCGACGCAGGACATCGTTCTCGGGCTGTACTTCATGACCCGCGACAAGCTCGGCGCAGGGGGCGACGACCGCAGATTCGCGAGCTTCGACGAGGTCCGAATCGCCTACGACCAGGGTGAGGTGGAGCTGCAGGCCCGGATCCGGGTGCGGGTCCCCGAAGCCCTCGGCGGGGATGGCCAGCTCGTCCCGTCGACGGTTGGCCGTGTGCTCCTCTACGAGATCGTCCCGCACGAGATCCCGTTCGCCGACGTCAACAAGATCATGAAGAAGAAGGAGCTCGGGACCCTGATCGACCTCGCCTACCGGCACGCGGGCAACAAGGCGACGGTGATCTTCGCCGACCGTCTGAAGGACCTGGGGTACGAACAGGCCACCCAGGCTGGCATCTCGATCGGCATCAAGGACATGGTGATCCCGGCCGGGAAGCAGGGTCTCCTCGACGAGGCGAACGGTGCCGTGCGTGAGATCGAGGATCAGTACAACAAGGGCCTCATCACCGACGGCGAGCGGTACAACAAGGTGGTCGACATCTGGGCCGAGGTGACCGATCGGATCGCCGATGAGATGCTGCGGGAGCTCGGCACGCAGGAGGTTCAAGATGCCGACGGGAAGATCCGCCGCGTGCCCTCCTTCAATCCGATCTTCATGATGGCCGACTCCGGGGCGCGCGGCTCGGCGCAGCAGATCCGGCAGCTCGCCGGGATGCGCGGGCTGATGGCGAAACCCTCGGGGGAGATCATCGAAACCCCGATCACGGCGAACTTCCGCGAAGGCCTCACGGTGCTGCAGTACTTCATCTCGACCCACGGCGCTCGGAAGGGGCTCGCCGACACGGCGCTCAAGACCGCCAACTCCGGTTACCTCACGCGACGTCTCGTCGACGTGGCGCAGGATTCGATCATCACCGAGGAGGACTGCGGCACCCTCGACGGCATCGAGATGACACCGCTCGTGGAGGGTGGTGAGGTCATCGAGGGGCTCGGGGATCGCGTGCTCGGCAGGGTCGCTCTGGAGGACATCCGCGATCCGTTCAGCAACGTGGTGATCGTGCACGCCAACGAGGAGATCGACGAAGCGAAGGTCAGCCTCATCCAGGAGGCAGGCCTCGAGCGGGTCAAGATCCGCTCGGTCCTCACCTGCCAGTCGCGGCAGGGGGTGTGCATCAAGTGCTATGGCCGCGACCTCGCCCGAGGCCACATGGTGAATCTGGGTGAGGCAATCGGTGTGATCGCGGCCCAGTCGATCGGCGAGCCGGGTACGCAGCTCACCATGCGGACCTTCCACATCGGCGGCACGGCGAGTCGGCGGGCCGAGCAGACCGCCCTCGAGGCGCGCAACGAGGGCTTCCTGAAATTCATCAACCTGACCACCGTGGAGGGGAAAGAAGGCGACCTCGTCGTCATGAACCGCAACGGCGAGGTGGCGATCGTCGACTACCCGGAGCCCAAGCGCGAGCGCGAGCGCGAGCGCTACCCGGTGGTGTACGGCGCGAAGCTGAAGAAGCGCGACGGAGACAAGGTGAAGGCCGGCGAGATGGTCGCGGAATGGGATCCGTACACCATCCCGATCCTGACCGAAGTGGCGGGCGTGGTGAAGTTCGGCGACATTCTCGAGGGCGTCACCATGGAGGAGAAGGTCGACGAGCGGACCGGTCTCTCCACGAAGGTCATCGTCGATACCAAGGACGTCGACAAGCGCCCGCGGGTCTCGATCAAGAACGACGCGGGCCAGACGGCTCGCATCCCGAGCGGCGAGGCGCGCTATCTGCTCCCGGTCGGCGCGCACCTGAACGTGGCCGAGGGGTTGAGCGTGTGGGCGGGCGACATCATCGCCAAAATGCCGCGCGAGACGACCAAGACGAAGGACATCACGGGCGGCCTACCGCGGGTGGCGGAGCTGTTCGAGGCGCGGAAGCCGAAGGAGTTCGCAGTCATCAGCGAGATCGACGGGGTCATCTCCTTCGGCAAGGACACCAAGGGGAAGCGCAAGGTGATCGTCACGCCGGAGGTCGGTGAGGCGCGGGAGTATTTGATCCCCAAGGGCAAGCACATCAGCGTCCACGAGGGCGACTACGTGAAGGCGGGTGAGCCGCTCATGGACGGCAGCTC
>VBLA01000379.1 GCA_005879245.1 Deltaproteobacteria bacterium | reverse complement strand
CGCCGCGCGGGCGCGTGATCCTCGCCGCGAACCGAGGTGGCGGGCCTCTTCCCTACGACGCCTTGATGATCGCCGACGCCCTTCGGCACGTGCATCCAGCTCGCCGCGCTGCCTCGCCACTCGTCGAGGGATGGTTGCTCGAGCTGCCGCTGCTCGGCCGCCTGCTCGTCCAGAGCGGCGCCGCGGCCGCGACCGTCCCCAACCTGCGCCGGCTGCTGACGCGCGAGCAGGCGGTGATCGTGCTCCCCGAGGGTCGGCAGGGGTTCGGACGGCGGTTCCGCGGCCGCTACCGGCTCGGTCGCTTCACCGATGCCTTCGCCCGGGTTGCGATCGAAGCCGGAGCTCCCATCGTCCCGGTCGCCGTGATCGGTGCCGAGGAGGCACAGCCGGTCCTCGCGCGCTTCGACGCCGCCGGACGGCTCCTCGGCCTGCCGACGCTGCCGCTCACTCCGACCCTCGTCCCCCTACCGACGAAATGGACGCTACACTTCGGGGAGCCGCTACATGTGGCGGCGTCGTACGAGGCCACCGACGCCGGCCGGTCGGAGATGGTCGGCCGCCTCCGCCATCAGGTGCGCGAGCGATTGCAGGGCCTCGTCCTCGAGGGGCTCCGGCGTCGCCGCTCGGTCTTCCTCGGCTAGGGGAGCTCTCCGAGTGAGCCGCCCGCCGCGGTGCGTGGTCGCGATCGATCAGGGGACGACGGGCTCGACCGTTCTCGTCTTCGATCACTCGGGCCGCGTCATTGGCCGCGCGTACTCGGAATTCACGCAGCACTTTCCCAGGCCGGGGTGGGTCGAGCATGACCCGGAGGAGATCTGGCGGGTGACGCTCAGGGTGCTGCGGCAGGCGTGCCGGCGCGCGCGGGTTCAGGCGCGGGACGTCGCGGCACTCGGCATCACCAACCAGCGCGAGACGACGGTGCTGTGGGACCGAGGCACCGGGAAGCCCGTGCATCGAGCCATCGTGTGGCAGGATCGCCGCACGGCGCCGCTCTGCGAGGCGCTCCGGGCGCGGGGGGCGGAGGCCCAGGTGCGCGAGAAGACCGGGCTCGTTCTCGATCCCTACTTCTCGGGGACGAAGCTCCGCTGGCTGCTGGAGCACGTCCCGCGCGCGGCCGCGCGGGCGCGCCGGGGCGAGCTCTGCTTCGGGAACATCGACACGTGGCTCGTGTGGCGCCTGACGGGTGGGAAGGTCCACGCGACGGACGCGACGAATGCATCGCGTACCCTCCTGTACGACATCCACGCTCGGGCCTGGGACGCGCCGCTCTGCGCGCTCCTCGAGGTCCCCGAGGCCGTCCTGCCCACCGTCCATCCCTCGAGCGGAGAGTTCGGTCAGACCACCGCCGACGTCCTCGGTGCCCCGGTGCCCATCGCCGGCATCGCGGGCGATCAGCAGGCGGCGCTCTTCGGACAGGGTTGCGTCGACGCCGGGATGGCGAAGAACACGTACGGCACCGGCTGCTTCCTTCTCCTCAACACCGGGGACCGACCGGTGCGCTCGGACCACGGACTCCTCACCACGATTGCCTGCGACGCCCGTGGCGGACCGGCGTACGCGCTCGAGGGCTCGGTGTTCATCGCCGGCGCGGCCATCCAGTGGTTGCGCGACGGCCTCGGGCTCCTGCGGAAGGCGGCCGAATCGGAGCGACTCGCCCGCACCGTCGACTCCTCGCTCGGCGTCTACCTGGTGCCCGCCTTCGTCGGGCTCGGCGCTCCCTACTGGGATCCCGACGCGCGCGGTGCCCTCCTGGGGCTGACGCGCGGGGTCTCGCGCGCGCACGTCGTGCGCGCGGCGCTCGAGTCGCTCGCCTTCCAGACGCGGGACGTGGTCGAGGCGATGGCGGCCGACGCGGGCGAGCCGCTCCGCACCCTCCGCGTGGACGGGGGCGCCGCCGCCAATGGCTTCCTGATGCAGTTCCAGGCCGACCTGCTGGGCGTTCCCGTCGAGCGCCCGCGCGTGCTCGAGACGACGGCCATGGGCGCGGCCTTCCTGGCCGGGCTCGGCACGGGCTTCTGGCGCTCGCAGGCGGACCTGGTGCGCGCGCGACGGATCGATCGCCGCTTCCGCCCTCGCATGCGATCGGAGACCCGCGACGCGCTCTACCGTGGCTGGCAGGCCGCCGTCGATCGCGTTCGCAGTCGGACGACCTCGGCGTGAGGGCGAGCGAGGGAGCGCGACCCCTCTGCGCCACGCTCCTCGCCGTCGTCCTGCATCTGCCCTTCGTCCTCCGCTACGATCTCCACTTTCAGCCCGACTTCGCGATCTCCATGCTCATGTCGCGGGCGATCGCACTGGAAGGTGATCGGCCGATCTTCTTCTGGGCGCAGGCCTATCTCGGCACGTACGGCTGCTACTTGACCGCGCTCCTCTTCCGTCTCTTCGGGGTCTCGGTGATTCTCGCCTGCCTCGTCTCGCTCCTCATCTGGGCCTGTGGCGTCGGGCTCGCCACCGCACTCGCGGCGCGCCTG
>VBLA01000350.1 GCA_005879245.1 Deltaproteobacteria bacterium | reverse complement strand
TCTCCGGCTCGACCATCCAGAATTCGGTCAGATGGCGCCGCGTCTTAGATTTCTCGGCGCGGAACGTCGGCCCGAAGCAGTAGATCTTTCCGAAGGCCATCGCCCCCGCCTCGCCGTAGAGCTGGCCGCTCTGCGTGAGATAGGCCGTCTCGTCGAAGTAGCCAACCGGGAAGAGGGTGGTGGTGCCCTCGCACGCGGCGGGCGTCAGGATGGGTGCGTCGAAGGCGAGGAAGCCGTGCCCATCGAGGTACTCGCGGCAGGCGCGGACGACTTCCGCGCGCACCCGGAGGATGGCGTGCTGCCGGGAGGAGCGGAGCCAGAGGTGGCGGTGATCGAGGAGGAAGGCGGGGCCGTGCTCCTTCGGCGTGATCGGATACTCGGCGGCCTGCTGCACGACGCGTAGGTCGGCCACGCCGATCTCGAAGCCGATCGGCGAGCGCGCATCCGCCCGCACGAAGCCGGTCACCTCGAGCGAGGACTCCTGGGGCAGGTGGTCGGCGAGCAGGAACACGTCCGGCGACACGTCGGCCTTGGCCGTCACGCACTGGATGGTGCCCGTGCCGTCGCGCACCTGAAGGAAGTGCAGCTTCCCGCTCGAGCGGCGTCCGGCGAGCCACCCGCGAAGCGTCACCGTTTCCCCCTCGAAGGCCGCGATGCGCTCGACGGTGGTGACCGGCATGGCGGTGCCATAGCAGATGGCGGCGGCGAGGCAAGGGTCGGACTTGTCGGAGCCGGGACGGGACGGATAGATTCCGCCGCCGGAGGAACGACATGCTCGGCTTTCGCCTGAACGACGAACAGGAAGGCTTCCGTCTCGCGGTCCGGAGCTTCGCGGAGAAGGCGCTCGCACCGCGCGTCGAGGAGCTCGAGCGAACGGAGACCTTCCCGCGCGACCTCTTCGCGGAGCTCGGACGCCTCGGCTACCTCGGCGTCGGCTATCCGGAAGCATACGGCGGAAGCGGTGGGGACATGGTGATGCGCTGTCTCCTCATCGAGGAGATCGCGCGCGTGAACTGCGGCTTTGCCGCGGCGCTCCTCGCGCACGTGGGGCTCGGCTGCATCCCGATCTTCCGCTTCGGCACCGAGGAGCAGAAGCGGCACTACCTCGTGCCCGCGATCCGGGGCGAGAAGCTCGGCTCCTTCGGCCTCTCCGAGCCCAACTCGGGCTCCGACGCCGCCTCGATCCGCACCACCGCGGAGCGCCGCGGCGACCACTACGTCATCAACGGGACGAAGATGTTCATCACGAACGGGAACATCGCCGACTACTGCCTGGTGGCCGCCTATACCGACCGCGCGCGGCGCGGGGGGGGCATCAGCATGTTCATCGTCGACACGACCACCCCGGGCTTCACCGTCTCCCGGAAGCTCCGCAAGACCGGTCATCACACCTCGGAGACCGCCGCTCTCGCCTTCGACGACATGCAGGTCCCGGTGGCGGCGCTCCTCGGCGGGAGCGAGGGCGGCTTCCAACAGGTGACCGGGACGCTCGAGGGCGGCCGCATCACCCATGCCGCCCGCTCCGTCGGGGTGAGCCAGGCGGCCCTCGAGGCGGCCTTGCGCTATGCGCAGGAGCGCGTCCAGTTCGGCCAGCCGATCGCCAAGTTCCAGGCCATCAAGTTCAAGCTCGCCCGCATGGCAGCCGAGGTGGAGATCGCGCGCACCATGATGTGGCGTGCCGCCTGGCTGTTCGACCAGGGCCACTGCATGCGGGAGGCCGCCATGGCGAAGCTCTTCGCCTCTGAGGTGGCGCAGCGGGTGACCTGGGAAGCCGTGCAGATCTTCGGCGGCTACGGTTACATCACGGAGTTTCCCGTCGAGCGGTTCTGGCGTGATGCCCGCCTCATGACGATCACCGAGGGGACGACGGAGATCCAGCTGACCATCATCGCCCGCGAGATCGGTCTCTAGTCGGCCGGCCCACCGTCAATCCCGGGCGGGAGAGTCGAGAAACTGTCGGCGCCTCGCCCGCGTCGCACGTAAATGCGCTGACCGTCGCCCCCGGCTGCTGGCGCGGTTCTTGATGAGGCTACGCGCCCGTGAGGAGATGCCATGCGTAGCTTCCGTCGAGCCGGTTTGGGCCTGGGGCTTGCCACCTTGCTGGGTGGTTCGCTCTCCACCACGGCGCGTGCTGGCATCGCGCCGACCGCCATCACCTTCGCCATCAACCATGCCGACTGCGGTGGCGCCGGCACCCACACCTTCGACCTCTTCCTGAACGACGTGCGCCTCGCGACGGTGCCGTCGTCGCAGGATTGTGTCTGCAACACGGAGCCGCTGGTCGTTTCCTTCACGGATGCTGCGACGCTCGCCCTCTTCGACGGCGCGAGCTGCAACGACTTCCGGGTCGATGTGGGGAGTGGAGGCGGCAGCTTGGTGCTCGCGTTCGTGCGGGTCACCGTGTCGACGGCGGGCGCACCGGCGACCACCTGCCTGTTCGACGGCTTTCCCGAGAACGCAAGCCCCAGCTGTACCGACCGCGACACGTGCGCGAGCCCGTTCGCCAGCGTGGTGGCCTCGGTCGGCGGCAGCGATCCGGACGGCGACGGCATCGGCGGCGGTGTGGGAGTGGGCTGCGACAACTGTCCGAACGCAAGCAATCCCGACCAGGCCGACAGCGACGGCGACGGGGTGGGGGACGCCTGCGACAATTGCCCTGCGGTCGCCAATCCGGATCAGGCGGACCGCGACGGGGACGGCATCGGAGACGCCTGCGATCCCTGCCCGGACAGCCCCGATTCCGACGGCGATGGCGTATGCGACGCCCTCGACAACTGCCCGTTCACCTACAATCCCGATCAGGCCGACGCCGACGGGGATGGATTCGGCGACGCGTGTGACTTCTGTCCCGGGCCCGGCACCGTCGACACCGACGGGGACGGACACTGCGACGAGGCCGACAACTGCCCCTGGGTGTCAAACCGCGGCCAGGAGGACAGCGACACCGACGGCGTCGGGGACGCTTGCGACAACTGCGTGGGACCCGGGATCGACAGCGACGGCGACGGGCTCTGCGACCCGGCCGACAACTGCCCCTGGGTGTCGAACCCTGGCCAGGAAGACAGTGACGGCGACGGCGTCGGGGACGTCTGCGACAATTGCCCGTCGGTGCCCAATCCGGGGCAGGCGGACAGCGACGGGGACGGGGTTGGCGACGCGTGTGACGGCTGTCCCGGCAGCCCGGACTCCGACGGCGACGGAGTGTGCGACCCGCGCGACAAC
>VBLA01000349.1 GCA_005879245.1 Deltaproteobacteria bacterium | reverse complement strand
AAAGGACGAGAAAGGACGACAGGATTCGTGTGGTCATGACACGCTCCTCTGAAGAAGATTCACCGATCTTCACCCACGGCCGCTGCCGACTCGCCGCCGCTGATGTGTCTGCCGAGCGCGGCGGTCGAATCTGCGAGTGGTCACTCGGCCTCCGACTACGAGGGATGAGAGTGGGAGGCCGAGCCAGCGTAGGGCGCCAGGCCCTGATCGGGAGGAGCGGAATTGTCCGCAACCGTTTCGTCTTTCGTCTCCGGCCCGCCGCGAGGAAGACGAAAGGCGTGCGCCTGGCTGATCGCCGGGCGCTCCTCAACCCCCAGCACCTTCCCCGCCGGAAGGCTCGGTCGCTGGCGTCAGCCGGATAGGTCTTCTGGCTCGGGCATCATCCTCCCCCGGTTCCTTCCCACCCTTGCGGGCAGTGGTTGCGACCGGGGTCGTCCGCCCTTACAGCTGCGGGGCAGCGGGGGCTTTGCACCCCCCTTCCCTGATCCGGTTTACGTCGGTGCGCGCTGTAGCGCGCTCGCGTGATACTTGTCAAGGGGTTTCCACGTTCAGGGGATTTCCGCGTTCGATCAGAGCGTGATGACGAGTCCGTCATCCGCGCACTCCATATCGGCCTCGTCCCGGCGGCTGAGCATATCTGCGCTCATGTGGGTGAGAACGACTCTTCGGCATTCGAGCCGATGGCGATTCTCGCGGAGCGTCTGGTAGTCGAGGTGGTATTTGATCTTCCTCTCGAAGAAGTACGCCTCGCAGACGAAGAGGTCGGCGCCGCGTGCGGCCTCGACCAGGCTCTCAGTCCATTCCGTGTCGCCGGAGTAGGTGATCACCTTCCCGCCGTACTCGACGCGCAAGGCATAGGCGGGCGCACCGCTCGCGTGCTTGACGACGAACGGGGTCACGCTGGCGGGGCCGACCAGGGTCAGCTCCCGCTCTCGAAGTTCGACAAACTCGACGGCGAAGCGGCGGTCCACCTTGGAGGAGCCCGGGAAGAAGACCTCCATCGCCGCCTCGACGCGCTCCCGGACTCCGGGCGGTCCGCCGACGACGAGCGGCCGTGTGCGGCGGCTGAATTGGCCATCAAGGACGAGAAACGGCAGGCCCCCGAAATGATCGCCGTGCAGGTGGGTCAGCAGGACGTACCCGATGTCTGAGGGGTCGAGACCGGCGCGCTTTATCGCGATCAGCGACGAAGCCCCGCAATCGATGAGGAGGGGCTCGCTCGGCCCGGAGAGGTGGAGGCAGGTCTGGAACCGGCCCCCGCTGCCGAAGGCATCACCTGAACCGAGAAACTGAAGACGAACGCGATCCGTATCTGCCGCGCCCAAGAGCCGCACCTACCTACACGACCGGCGAGCCTGCGATCCCGGCCGCTGACCCGCCATGCCTACTTTCGCCACGGCAGGTCCATTACCTCCCCGGTGGGCGTCGTGATGACCGAGCCGAGCGTCATAACGGTGATGCTCTCGACGGCGGTGTCCGCGAAAAGTTGATGGACGGCCCCCGCCGGGAGGATCAGTGTGTCTCCCGCCTGGAACGTCCGCTCGTCGGTCCCGATGCGTGCCCGACCGTTACCCGTCATCACAACGATGACCTCTTCGTGGTCGTGTTGGTGAGGCGGCGTGGCCGCCCCGGCATCCATGTTCGCCCGTCAGACCTCGACGTGCCGCGCCTCCCGGCACGGGGTCGCGAGCCCGCTCATGTGATCGCCCGCGAGGTCGAACGCCTGCTCCTGCCCCTGGTGAAAGATCGCCGTACGGCCTCCCTTGTGAAGCGCCGTCAGGTGAGCACGTCCCGCTGCTGGGACAGTAGCCACACGGCACCCCACGAGACGCCGATGGCGACCAGGGCGTAGATCGCGCCGAACAGCACGCCTTCGCGAATCGGCTCCGGGTCTCGGAGCGTGAACAGGATCAGATTCACGATCACGTAGGCGGCATAGACGACGCCCATCGGCAACGCCCACCGTCGCACGCGCCAGATGCCCGCCGCGTAGACGAGGAGGTAGAGGCCAAAGAGCGGTCCAACGACCGCGTTCGCCGGTCCCGACAGGCGGTGTCCGAAAAGGACAAATCCTGGCCGGAGCCCGCCCCCGAGACTCGCTTCGAGCGGCTTCGCGAGGTCCGAGACAGCCAGCAGCCCAAACAGAAGGGCGAGAGTGGTGAGCAGCGGAACACGATCAGGTTTGTTCATCGGCTGTTCTCCTAATTCCCGGGACCGGAGGTCTGCACTCACCCTTGCCCCGCCACCCGCCGGGGCTCGATGATGTACATAACCCGCACTTGGTCGGGCCGCCGGCTCGGATTGCGTTCCGCGCCCAGATACTTCCTGGCCAGCAGGTCGGTATGCTCGACGGCGCCGTCCTCGGTGATCTTGATGACCCGCCCCCGTATCTCAAGGTAGCGGTACGGGTTGTCGGGATCGAGGATCGAGAGGGCGACGCGGGGATCGTGGCGCATGTTCTTGTCCTTCACCCGCCCGCGCGCCGAGTTGACGCGGAGGTACTTGCCGTCGAAGTCGAACCAGACCGGCGTCACCTGCGGCCTGCCGTTCGGCATCACGGTGGCGAGATTGGCGAATGCCTTCTTCGTGGTGACGAGATCGAGGAACTCGGGCGGGATCGTGCCACGGGTGGCGATGTGCTGGGGCGTGTGGCCACCGCCCGGCCGGGCAGCTTGGACGCCGTGATGGCGGAGGCACGCACAGCCGGCAGCGAAGAGTCCGAGCAAAGCGGCCGGAAGGACAGCCCGACGAATCGGTTGGGACGCGACGGTTCTCATTCAGCCTTCGCCTGCCTCGGCGTCCTGCCCGGTCCCCGCCGCTTCCGCCGCCTCACCTTCGGCGCAGACTGCTCAGCTTTCGGTGGACGCCCCGGTCCTCTGCGCATCCGGGTCTTCGCCCCCGCTGGTCGCCCCGGTCCGCGACGCCTGCGCCGTCTGGTCGTTGGAGGCGCCTGCTCAACCTTCGGTGGCCGGCCTGAACCACGGCGCATCCGAGTTTTCGATCCCGGCGGTCGCCCTGGTCCTCGACGCCTACGACGACGCCTTCTCCTTCCATTGGCGGCCTTCGTCCTCGGACCGGCGGTACTGAGCAGTCCTTGGAGCGCCTGGTTCACCTGCTCGCGGACGATGTTGCGGATGAAGGCGACGAAGTTCGTCGGTCGCGGCATGCGAGTCCTCCGTGTTCGAGTAGGGAGCCTATTTCACAATCGCTCGCCGGCCGTCCAGCACCACGCTCGATGAGGCGGCCGATATTGCGCAAAGCACGCACGCTTCGCGAGGGCCAGC
>VBLA01000348.1 GCA_005879245.1 Deltaproteobacteria bacterium | reverse complement strand
CACCCCGTGCTCCTGGCCGTCCACCGCGAGCACGAACGGGCGCTCGCGGTGCACCTGCGAGAGGGAGCGGATGCCGTGCGGAGAGAGGACATCCGCGGCTCCTCCGCCCACGCCCTCGCGGCGAGGAGAAGGCACGCGAGGAGGAGAGCGAGCCGCCTCACCCCAGGCTCTCCCCGACCCGCTCCGCGCGCCGTGCCACGGCCGAGATCAACGTCGAGACCCCATTCATGATGCCCCCCGGTGCCGGCGCGGTGCCGGCGAGCCGGAAGTCCGTACGTTTTGGATGCCGGTGCACGGGCCGGGTTACGCGCCAGATCGTCCCCGACCCTGCCCGACGCGAAGTAACGTGCTTCATTGGCCGTTGCGCCCGCGGTTGGCGCGTACCGTCAATGCGGCGCGCGAGGCCGACGCGCGCCGACGTCCGAACGGCGGCACAGCATTGGCTGGGCCGCGACGTGCTGCCCGGGGTCTACGCACCGCGGTCGACGGCGGGGACGGTCTCCACCAGGTCGTGCGCACGCACCTCGAGCGTTTCCTCGCGGAGACGGCCGCTGCCACCGACGGCGTCGGGGTGCCGCGCTTCACCGAGCGCGAGCTCCGGGACTTCCTCGGCTGCGGCGCGCTCGGCCGGGGCTTCGCCCGTGCGGGAACTGTCCGTCCGTTGACGTCCCTCATCTGCCATGCTCTAGCGGAGCGAGTGGGCACGCGGCTTCGCGCGGCGGACGTGGTAGCCGCCGGCGCCCCGGGGAGGCGGAGATGTTCGAGCGCGACAAGCGACAGGTGGAAGCTGTGCAAGGCGGCAGCCTCAACGCGTTGCTCGGCCCGGGGAGTCGAGTCACGGGCAAGCTCGTGTTCGAAGGCCCCGCGCTCATCGAGGGTCAGATCGACGGTGAGATCACCGCGCAGGACACCCTCACGATCGGCGAGAGCGCGGTCGTCCACGCGCAGATCACGGGGACCTCAATCGTCATCCATGGCCGCGTGACGGGCGACGTGACCGCGCGCAAGCGGCTCGAGCTCCTGGCGCCCGCCAAGCTCTTCGGTGGCATCTCCACGCCGAGCCTCGTGATCCACGAGGGCGGGGTCTTCGAAGGCCAGTGCGCCATGGGCGGCGTCGAGGGTCAGCACGCCGACAGGGACAAGGACCGGAAGGTTGCGCTCTTCCCCAAGGAGGAGCGCCCCGCGGGGGTCCCGGCGATCAAGAGCCATGTCGACGTAAGCAAGTAGACACCCGCGACCGATCATCGCGAAAGGCGACTCCCTTCGCTCGCCGGTCGCGGGATATTGATCGCTAGGAACTGCGACACGAAGGTCGGGTAGCGATCGAGGTCGAGATGTGGTGGGCGGGCTGACCCACCGCGTTCCCCGAAGTCGGTCCACCTCGCGTATCTCCGGCGGCGGTCGATCGGGGCGGACGGGCGGCGCTGAGCCCGCGGGCGAGACGCGCGCGGCGTTCTCAGTGATGCGCGTCGGCGCTGGCGAGCGTCCGCCAGCTGCCGGCACGGATCCAGCGCACGTACGCCACGAGCGCATCGAGATCGTCCTGGGGGCGGACGTCCTCGTACTTGGGCATCTTGATCGCCTGGCGGTGGAAGAAGATCCGTCCGATGGGGTGGTTCGAGATGCGCGGGAGCGCCCCCTTCCCGATCCACTCGCGGAGCTCGCCGTCGTCGCGCACGAGCTCGTCGAAGTCCCGGTCCCAGAAGCCCGGGATGTAGCCCTTGAAGGACCCCGGGTTCGCGACCCCACCGGCGCCGAGCGGGCCGTGGCAGGAGAAGCAGCTCAGCTCGCCGGCGATGGCCGCGCCGCGGGCCGCCAGCGCCGCGTCGGGCAGGACCTGTCCCGAGGTGGCCCGCAGGTAGGCCACCAGATCCTCCACCTGCGTCGCGCTCACGAACGCGCGGTAGGCCGGCATGCGGAGCGCCGCGGCCTGGACCTTCGCCTGGTAGTCCGGGTCCTCGCGCTTGCGCTGGGGGGCCCCGTCGAGGATGTACTCGCGTAGATCGTCGGCGCCCTTCACGTACATCATCTGGGTCTGCTCGCCGAACGCCGGCACCTCGCCCTCCTCGCTGCCGGGGTTGTGGGTCCCGCCCACCCCCGCCGGCCCATGACAGGAGAAGCAGCCGAGCGAGGTTGCGAGCCGCTGGCCGCGCGCCGCGGGGGTCTCCTCGAGCGAGAGGGCGAGGGCGCGCGCCCGCGGGTAGAGGAGCCCGGCGCTCTCGACGAGCGCCACAGCGACCGCGATCCAGGCGATCGCCCGGCGGACACCCCGCCGTTTCCGCACCCGCACCAGCCCCGGCACGATGCGGGGGAGGGGGGGGAGGTGGCGGGGCTCAGTGAACGATGTGGACGGACGAGACATCGTTGCCCTCGGCATCCTTGTCATGCAGGCAGGTGATGGCTTCCTGCACCGAGTCGGTCGGGTAGTACTGGCCCCAGAGGATGCAGTGCTCCTGGGTCGCCGCGTTGGGGCCGTAGGTGAAGGTCTTGTCGGTGTCGTTCTGGTACGTGCACTGCCACTCCAGCCCCTCGCCCTTGTGGAGCACGATCGGGTTGTCGCTGTTCTGCTGGAAGGCGGGCTGATCGAAGCCCTTGTACTCGTAGAGGAGCTCGCCGCGAGTGCCGTCGGCGTTGACCCGGTACGCGTCGAACTGGTGGCCCCGGAAGTGGTAGTGGCCGTTGATCCCGATGATCTTCAGCTCGCGCGTCTTGTCGCCGTCGCTGGTGATCATGCAACGGCTGGTGGCCGTCGTCTCGCTGTGGGGCGGGACGACCATCGACCGATCGTTCAGGAAGAGCGCGCCCGCGTGGGCGGTGACCGTCTTCGGGTCGACGGGGAAGAGCTCGGTCTTCGTCAAGTACTTGTGGGTCTTCTTGGAGCTCCCGCTGAGGTAGTGCGTCTGGATGAGGAGCGGCTGGTGCGGTTGGAGGTTGACGGCGACCCCGGGCGGAAGCTTCCAGTCGAAGTCGGGGTGCTGGGACTGCGCGATCACCTCCCAGGCATCGAAGTTGAGGGTGAGGGGGCATTCGTGAGCGGGCCACTCGAGCGTGCCGGGATACGGCCGGGCGATGATCACGTGGTGACCGCCCGTTCCCGGCATGGTGATCTTGAGCCGGCCGATCTCCATCCCGTGCGCCGGCGCCTTCTTGTGGTAGCAGAAGAGCTTTTCATCTCCAGGGTGGAGCGTGCCCG
>VBLA01000347.1 GCA_005879245.1 Deltaproteobacteria bacterium | reverse complement strand
GCTGCACGCGCCCACTCCTCGGCGGAGCGGAGCTGGCGCTGGCTGAGGCGCGCCACCCGCTCCTCCTCTTCGGCGGCCGCCCCGTCGTCCCCCTGGATCTCCGCGTGCCAGCGGATCGCCGCGGACTGGCGATCACGGGACCCAACGCCGGCGGGAAGACCGTGGCCTTGAAGACGCTCGGCCTCTGCGCGCTCATGGCCCACGCCGGCCTCTTCATCCCCGCTGCCGAGGGCAGCCGGCTCCCGCTCCTCGAGGCGATCCTCGCCGACATCGGCGACGAGCAGTCGATCGACCGTGATCTCTCGACCTTCTCGGCCCACGCGGAGAATCTCGCCGCCATCGCCCGGGCGGCGGGGCCCGGAACGCTCGTCCTGCTCGACGAGCCGGGCGCGGGCACGGATCCGGTCGAGGGCGCGGCGCTCGCCGTCGGCGTGCTGGACGACCTCCTCGAGCGCGGCCCGCGCATCGTCTTCACCTCGCACTTCGCGCAGGTGAAGACCTTCGCCCTCGCCAGTCCGAGGCTCGACGTCGCGGCCTTCGACGTCGACCCAGTCACCGGCGCACCGCGCTTCCGGCTCGCGTATCACACCGTCGGGCAGAGCCTGGCGCTGCCGATCGCGCGTCGCCACGGCCTGCCCGCGCGCGCGCTCGAGACCGCGGAGCGGCTGCTGGCGGGAGAGAGCCGTGACCTGGCGCGCGCCGTGACCCGGCTGGAGGAATCGCGCCTGGGGTTCGAGACGCGGCGTGCGGAGGCCGAGGAAGAGCGGAGCCGGCTCGCGACGGCGCGCGCCGACGCCGAGGCGCTCGCCGGTGAGCTGCGCGCGCGCCAGCGACAGCGTTGGGTCGAGGATCTCGAGGCGTCTCGCCGTTTCCTGCACGAGCTCGAGGGTCGGGGCCGGGCACTGCTCGACGAGCTCGGGAAGCGACCCGACCCTGCGGCCCTGCGTCACTTCGTGCGCGACGCGCAGGCGGAGATCGCCGCGCGCTCCGCCGCGCTCTCGACGGAAGGTGGCGTCTCGCGCTCGCCGGTCCCCGGCGACATGGTCGAGGTAGTGGGGCGCGGCATCCGCGGCGAGCTCGTCGAGATCGTCGGCGAGCGCGCGCGCATCCGGCGCGGCGGCCTCAAATTCGAGGTCGCGGCCGATCAGCTCCGCGTGGTCGCGGGGCCACCGCCGCGGGAGCGGGTCGCGGTCGCGGTCGAGCGGCCGGCCGACGTTCCGGGGGAGATCAACCTGATCGGGCGCCGGGCCCGTGAGGCGGTCGACGCACTCGGGGAGTACCTCGACCGTGCGCTCCGCGCCGGCCTCGCCGAGGTGCGGGTGGTGCACGGTCTGGGCACCGGCGCGCTACGCCGCGCCGTGCACGACTTCCTCGCCACCCTGCCTTACTGCACGAACTACCGGGAAGCCGAGCCGGGGGCGGGCGGCGCCGGCGTCACCATCGCCGAGCTCGGCTAGGCCGCGCGGCCGCAGCCATTCGACTGCGCCCGGACTCCAGTCCCGCAGTCGCGCCCATGCGCCGGATGCCCTGCCGAGCCCGCTTCCTCGCCGCGCACCCATCGGCATACACTTGGCACGGCGGTTGCCTCCGATGGCGAACTGGAGCTAGTCGCCCGATCGCTGTTCTCGTCGCCATGATCCCCTTCTGTCACTTCAAGCACCGCGTGCGCTGGGACGCCCGTCTCCATCAACTGCGCGACGACGGGGCGGCGTGGCCTCATGGCTTCCACCACCACCGGCGGCGCCACAGGGACGACGACCACGAAGACCCCGATCCGGTCGCGCGTGCCCGCCGCCGTGCCGCGGCGGAGGCGGGTTTCTACGGCCACCTGCTCAGCTACCTCGGGATCATCGCGTTCCTCGCGCTCGTGAACTTGGTCACCTCCCTTGGCCCCCACGCGTCACCGGGCGCCCGCCACCCCTGGTTCCTCTGGCCCGCACTCGGGTGGGGCATAGGACTCTTCTCCCACTACATGGCGGTCTTCGGCTCCCGTCTGCTTCGGGAGCGCTTCTTCGACCCGGCGGTCGAGCGGGAGCTCGGCCGCCAGCGCGCGACCATGCAGACGGAGAAGCAGGCGAGCATCGACGAACTCTCCTCCACCATCGCGCACGAGATCCCCGGATCTTGCACCTCCTCAGGTACGCCAAGGAAGAGGACTACAGCTTCGCGCTGGCGAATCTCGCCACCGTCGTCGACTCGGCGCTCGCGCAGATGCGCGCCAAGCTCGATGCGGCCGGCGTCAAAGTCGCCCGCAATTACATCGCCGGCCCCACCATCCGCGCCGACGCCGAGAAGCTCCGCCAGGTGTTTGCGAACCTCCTCGCCAACGCGATCGATGCGCTCGGCTCCGTGATCGAAGATCGCCGAATCGACCTCTTCGTCGAGAATGGTGACCGGCGTGCCACGGTGCGGGTGCGCGACAACGGCTGCGGCATCCCCGCCGACAAGGTGGAACGCATCTTCAACCCCTTCTTCACCACCAAGGAGCAGGGGACGGGCCTCGGGATGGCGATCTCCAAGAAGATCGTCGAGGCGCACGGCGGATCGATCGACGTGGCGAGCGAGGTCGGCCGCGGGACGGAGTTCAGCATCATCCTACCGCTGCCGCGGTAGGCGGGACGGACGCATGCAGGGCCGTGTGCTGATCGTCGACGACGAGAAGGCGATGCTGCTCGCCCTGAAGGGGCTGCTCGGCAAGGAGGGCTACCAGGTCGAGACGGCCGCCAGCGGCGAGGAAGCTCTCCGACGGATCGAGACCGGAAGCTTCCACCTCGTGATCACCGATCTCAGCATGGACGGCACGAACGGCATGCAGGTTCTCGAGCACGCCCGGGCGGTCGATCCCGACCTGGCGGTCATCATGATCACCGCCCACGGCTCGGAGAAGATCGCGGTCCAGGCGATGAAGCTCGGCGCGGCGGACTACCTTCCCAAGCCGTTCGACAACGACGAGCTCCGCGTCGTCGTCCGGCGCGTCATGGAAACGGGGCTCCTGCGCCGCGATCACCGCCGCTTGCTCGAGCAGGTGCACGAGGTCTTCGGCTTCGAGCAGATCGTCGGCCAGAGCGCCGCGATGCGACGGGTGTTCGAGGTGATTGAAAAGATCGCCGACGCGGACGTGACCGTGCTCATCCGTGGCGAGAGCGGAACGGGGAAGGAGCTGGTCGCCAATGCGCTTCACTACCGCAGCCCCCGGCAGGCGCGGGCGATGGTCAAGATGAACTGCGCCGCGCTCAGCCGGGAGCTGGTGGAGAGCGAGCTCTTCGGTCATGAGCGCGGCGCCTTCACCGGCGCGATCGCGCGGCGGGAGGGGAAGTTCGAGGCAGCGGATGGCGGTACCCTCTTCCTCGACGAGGTGGGTGACATGCCGCTCGAGACCCAGGCGAAGCTCCTCCGCGCCATCCAGGAGAGGGAGTTCGAGCGCGTGGGCGGCAACGCGTCGATCCGCGTCGACGTCCGGCTGATCGCCGCCACGAATCAAGACCTGGAAGCGGCCGTGCGTGCCGGCCGCTTCCGTGAGGATCTCTACTACCGCCTGCGGGTCGTCGAGCTCGTGATCCCGCCACTCGGCGAGCGCCGCGAGGACGTCCCGCTCCTCGTCGACCACTTCCTGAAGGAGGCGGCGAAGCGCTTCCACCGCGATGTGAAGCCGCTCACGGGCGACGCGCTGCGCGCCTGCGTCGGTCGCGAGTGGAAGGGCAACGTCCGCGAGCTACGCTCGGCGATTGAGCGGGCGCTGCTGCTCGCGCCGGGCGCCGAGATCACGCTCGCCGATCTGCCGGGCGAGGCCGCCGGGAGCGCGGCCCCGGCCACCCTCCCTGCCGCCCCGACTCCCCTCTCCTTCCGCGATGCCAAGGAGCGCGTCGTCGAAGCCTTCGAGCGCGACTTCCTGCTGGACGCGCTCCGCCGTCACGGGGGAAACGTCACCAAGGCGGCCGAGGAGGTCGGCATGTACCGGCAGAATTTCCAGCAGAAAATGCGCGAGCTCGGCATCACGGTCGAGGAGGCCGGGAAGCACCCCGGCGAACCTCGCTGAAGGAGGTCCGCATGAACGTCATCGCCCGCCTGCAAAATCTGCTGCGTGGTGTCCTCGCCCGCTGGATCGGGCGCCGCGAGCATCGCAATCCCGAAGCGGTCTACGAGGCGGCCATCGAGGAGCGCCTTGCGCACTACGCCAAGCTGCGCGCCGCCGCGGCCGGAGTGCTCTACATGCGGAGCAAGCTCACGAAGGAGCTCGAGCTCAAGTCCGGCGAGCTCGGCCGCGTGCGTCGAGAGCTCGCGACGGCCGTCGATCAGGACGACGACCGGGTGGCCCTCACGCTCATCGGACGCCGCGACCTGCTCGGCCAGAGCATCGAACGCGTGAGCGACGAGCTCCGCCAGCTGACGAAGGAAGCGGAAGCGGCGAAGACGAACCTCGTCGCCTTCCACGACGAGATCGCTCGCCTGCGCGAGGAGAAGGTCCGCATGCTCGCCCGGCTCGCCAACGCCCGGGCGCGCCTGCGGCTGCAGGAGGTTCTGAGCGGCCTGTCGCCCGACGCCGACATCCGTGCTCTGGAAGGAGTGCGCGATCACATCAACCGGCTCGTGACCGAGACGCAGCTCAGCGGCGAGCTGGGCGACACTGAGCTCGAGCGGCGCCTCGGGCGCATCCGCGAGGCCGAGGCCGAGTCCGCCGCCCGCGCGCAGCTCGACGAGCTGAAGCGGGCTCGTAAGCCGGCGCTCCTGCCGCTCGTGGTGCCGCCGGCCGCGTCGTCGAGCGCGAGCTGAGGCGCGGTGACGGGCGCGGGGGGCGCCGTCTCCGCTTCGATTCGCGCCGCCGGGCTGATTCGCTCGATCGAGGGATCCGTTCGGCGCTCATAGGCGCTCCGACGGCGCCCCCCGCGCCCGTGGCAGCTCCTCACTCGGGGAGGTCGCCGTCCGAGCCTGCGAGGAGGGAGCGTAGCTCGGGCTCTTCCACCACGTAGCGCTGGGCGCAGAATTCGCAGATCACCTCGGCTCGCCGATCGCCGGCGAGCACGTCGGTCAGCTCGGCGCGGCCCATGGCGATCAACGCGGCCGCCACCCGTTCGCGGGAGCAGCGGCAAGCGAAGCTGACGGGTCCGGCCTCGACAATCGGCGTCGGGAAGCCCGCGAGCAGCCTCCCGAGCACGGCGGCAGCATCGAGGCCCTGACGGACGAGGTCGCTCGGCGGTGCCGAAAGGTTCACGTTCGCCTCGAGGCGATCC
>VBLA01000346.1 GCA_005879245.1 Deltaproteobacteria bacterium | reverse complement strand
GCGAGTCAGTCAAGTAGGCCGTTCCCTCGTCGGTGGCGACCGCGTTCCGTGCGCCAGACTCGGTCGCCACGATCGCCAGCGGCGAGAGCCCTCCTCGGGAATCGAGGCTTGCGACGGCGAGCTTGGCGGCATGTGCGGCGGCGGCGTACAGCTCGTGACGCCGTTCCACATAGTCAATGTTGTCCACTCCATCACCGACCTCGATCGTGGACAGCCGCTTCCCGTCGTGTCCCGCGTCGAGCACCATCACGCGATCCCGGCAGGCGACGAACAGGAAGTCGAGACCATGGTCGAGCGCTAGCCCCTTCGGTCCGTCTTCGCCGCAATCGGGGAGCCAGGTTCTCGTTACTTGACGGCGCTTGATGTCAATGGTCAAGGTGCGATCTCTATCCTCCAAGTTGGTGTAGAAGACGCCGCGCGCGTCGTCGACCGCGAAGCCTTCCGGCTCGCCATCCAAGGTGATCTTGGTTTTCCAGGTGAGGACGCTGGGAGCAGCCACGTCGATGACCGCGATCGACTTGTCACGGGGGGTGGTCACCCACAGCTCCCGCGTCAAGGCGACGTAGGCCAGGCCGTCGGGCATCGAGTCCAGCTTGAGGCAGGGACCCACCGCCAGCGAGTCTGCTTGGACGGTGCAGATGCTGGAATCGCCGCGATTGCCGACATAGACCGCGCCCACTCCGACTGCCGCGGAGCTCGGGCCGAAGATGCGCTTCGTGCCGTGCCGTTCCATCTCGGCGGTGGAGAACCCCTCGATCCTGGTGACCCGCTCCGTCGTGACGTCCACGACGTCGACGCTCGCGGTATTGCCTGCCGGCACCCACACCCGACGGCGTGTTCGATCGTATGCCAGATAGTCCATGGACACGCCTCCTGCGGGAGCGCCGGGAAGCGCGATGGAATGGACCGCGAGCATGAGCGTTGTGGCTGGGGCGTGCGACCCCACCGCGCCGCAGCCCACCGCCGTGATCGACAGAAGTAGAATGAATCGGAGGGCCCCTGCCGGTTTCATCGTGCCGCCCAGTAGAGCACCTGGACGGTACAGCGTCGAGGTGGATCGAACCACGGTGATCGGCAGTCATGCCGAGCAATAACACCAGGGCCCAACCCCTTTGGACACCTCAAGTTGAATCACTTAGGGTGGGTGCCCGGGTGGGGAGACACAGCTCTCCCGGAGTGCTAGGAGGGGAGGACCATGAGCGACATCATCCTTCATCACTACTGGGAGTCCCCCTACGCGGAGAAGGTCCGGCGCATCCTCGGCTTCAAGCGTCTTGCCTGGCGCTCGGTCATCATCCCGATGATCATGCCGAAGCCGGACCTGACGGCGCTGACGGGTGGCTACCGGAAGACGCCGGTCCTCCAGCTCGGGGCCGACATCTACTGTGACACCGACCTGATCGCGCGCACCATCGATCGTCTCCATCCGGAGCCGAGCCTCTTCCCGGACGCGGGCGCACCTCTCTCGTACATGCTGGGCGCCTGGCAGGGCGAGCTCTTTTGGCTTGCCGTCCGCACGGTCGGGGCGAGCGCGCCAGTCTTCCCTCCGGGATTCGTCGAGGACCGCGCGACCATGATCGAGGGCGGACTCTCGATCGAGCGGGCCATCCGCGACGCGCCCGCGCAGCGGGAGCAGCTGCGGGCCAAGCTCGACCTGCTCGACACCCATCTCCGCGAGCGGCAGTTCGTGCTCGGCGCGCGGCCGAGCCTGGCCGACTTCTCGCTCTTCCACCCGGTGTGGCCCATCAAGATGGTGCCGCAGACGACGGCGATGCTCGAGCCCTTCGCGCACCTGCGCGCATGGATGGAGCGTATCGAGGCGTTAGGGCGCGGCGAGATCACGGAGATCGACGGCAAGGAGGCGGTCGAGGTGGCGCGGAAGGCGACACCCCGGACCGAGAAGCGGGCGGACCCCGCCGAGCCGAACGGCCTCACCCCGGGGGACCACGTCGAGGTCGTCCACGATAGCTTCGGCCGCGACCCGGTGACGGGCGAGCTCGTGGCCTCGTCGGTGCACGAGATCGCGATCCGGCGTCGCGACGAGCGCGCGGGCGACGTGGTGGTGCACTTCCCGCGCGAGCACTACATGGTGCGACGGGTCTGAGCGCGGTCGAACCCCTCCCGCCCATCGCCGCCGTCACGCTGCCATGGGATGCGGGCGAGGGGCCCACCGATCCGGTCGCGGGGCTGGCCGCGGCCCGTGCCCGTCACGGCGATACGTTCGTCGTCGACGGCGGCGACACGCGTTACCTCTTCCTCTTCTCGCCCGCGGGCGTGCGCGCCTTCTATGCCCTGCCGGAGCGCCAGGCGAGCAAGGGGCTCGCCGACTGCCGGATGCTCCTCCGGAAGCTGCCCGAGGAGCTCTTCGCCGGCCGTCGTACCTTCGCGCACGATCTCTTCGGCAACGAGGAGGTCGAGGGCTACCTGGAGCAGCTCGAGCAGGCGATCGAGCGCCAGCTCGACGAGCTGGGCGACGGCGGCCTGCTCGAGGTGTTCGCCTGGACCCGGCGGCTCGGACACCGGCTCGGGCTCGCGAGCTGGGCGGGGACCGAGTCCGCGAGCCCGCCGCGCCTAGAGGCGCTCATCGCCGATCTCGATCGGCTCGACGGTGCGGACGCGTTCGTGCGGCCGAGCGACATGGCGGGCGTCCGCGCCGCGGGGAAGCGTGTGGAGCGCGCCGCGCTCGGCCGCATCGCGGTCGTGCTCGGCGAAGTGCTCTCCGAGCGGCGGCGCGCGGGCCGGCAGGCGGCGGACTTCCTCGAGACGATCGCCGAGCGCTGGGCGACCGCGGCCGAGCCGGAGCGCACGCAGGGCATCGCCGGCGACGTCGTGCTCCTTCACCTGGCGTCGATGTCGAATCTGTTCGCCGCAATAGGCTGGACGCTCGTCCATCTGCTGCAGCGCCCGGCGGCGCTGGCGCGAGTGGTCGCGGGCGACGACGCGTTCCTCCACTGCGCGGCGCAGGAGTCCATCCGTCTCGCCCAGCGCTCTATCATGCTGCGCGCCGCGCTTACCACGGTGCAGGTGGACGACGGCACGCGGACGTACCGCGTCGAGCCGGACATCGTGCTCGCCACCATGCTGCCGCTCACCAACACGAGCGCCGCGCCCGGCCTCGAGCGCTACGACCCCGAACGATGGATCGGACGGCGCCTGCGGGACGAGGCCGCACTCCCCGCGAAGGAGCTGGTGGCTACCTTCGGGCACGGTCGCCATGCGTGTCCCGCGCAGCGCTTCTCGCTCTCCGCCATCGTCCGGACGGTTCGCCGACTCGTCGACACGTACGAGCTCGAAGCGCGCTTCACCACGGTTCGG
>VBLA01000345.1 GCA_005879245.1 Deltaproteobacteria bacterium | reverse complement strand
CAGTGCAGGCCGCGCTGCTGGAGAAGACCTAGCCCAGGCCCTTTTTGCGAGTCGGATTGACGCGGAAGGGGCACCCCGAGCTACAATCCGGCGTTCACGCCACGGCGCCGGGAGGTGGGTGTCGCATGGTCGCGGCGATCCGGGATTCTGCCGACTGGTCGACCGAGCAGGCCGCCGCCCAGCGTCAGCTCATGGTACGCCGGCTCCCGCTCTTCGCCGCGTGCTGGCTCGCGACGACGGTCCTCTGGAATCTCATCCTGATCGTCGAGGGGCTCGTGACGCCCATGATCGCGACCCTCGGGTTGCTGGTCCAGTCGAGCATCCTCGGAGCGGCCTTCACGCTCTGCCGGGCCGACCCCGCTGCGCCCCGCGTGCCACGCGTCGTTGCCACCGCCTGCGGATTGCTGGGCGTCTCCTGGACGGCACTCTTCGCCGCAGTTGGGGGTGACGGCGACATGCTCGCCTTCATTCACCTGATGCTCTACGTGAGCTCGTCGCTCTTCTTCGTCTGGGGGTGGCGGCCGGCGCTAGTCCTCCTCGCCGGCACCGTGGCACCCTGGCTCCTCGTGGCGCCGTTCCTCACCTTCTACGTGCCCTCCATCGAGCTCGGGACGGCCATCGTGATCGGATCGGCGCTCGCGCTCGCTGCCGCCGAGGGGTACGCGCGCAGCTTCCGCGCCATCTTCCTCCATCGGCGGGCGCTCCAGGCCTCTCGCGACGCCGCGGAGAGCGCCCGCGCCGAGGCGGAGGCGGCGACCCGCGCGAAGGATCAGTTCCTCGCCACCCTCTCGCACGAACTCCGTTCGCCCTTGAACGCGGTGCTCAGCTGGACGGACATGCTCCGCCGGGGGCTCCTCGACGAGCGACACGTCCGGCGCGCGCTCGAGAGTATCGAGCGGAACGCGAAGTCGCAGATCCGGTTGATCGAGGACCTGCTGGACATCTCGCGGATCGCGGCGGGGAAGTTGAGCCTCCAGGAGGCGAATGTCGATCTCGCGTCCGTAGTGGCGTCCGTGGTCGAGCTGCTGCGTGGGGTTGCCGAAGCGAAGCAGATCGTCCTCGACGTTCGGCTCGATCAGGGCGTCGTGCCGGTGCGCGGCGATCCGACTCGTCTCCATCAGGTCGTCGAGAACCTGCTCTCGAACGCGGTCAAGTTCACCCCCGAGGGCGGCGCGGTGGGCGTCGAGATGAAGTGTACCGACGCCCATGCGGAGGTCGTTGTACGGGACACCGGCATTGGCATCCCGCCCGACGTGCTCTCCCGAATCTTCGATCGCTTTCATCAAGCCGACAACTCCACCACGCGGCGATACGGTGGCCTAGGCCTGGGGTTGGCGATCGCCCGCGAGCTGGTCCACCAGCATGGCGGCAGCATCGAAGCCGAGAGCCCGGGCGAGAACCTGGGCTCCACGTTCCGCGTGAAGCTGCCGCTCGATGGAACGGTCGCCCGTCCGGAGACCAATGCCGTGCCAGCGGGGTGGGTGCCCCGCGGACTGGAAGGGCTGGCGACTCTCGGGCGGGTTCGGGTCCTGGTCGTCGACGACGAGTCCGATGCGCGCGACTCCATCACGGCCGTCCTCGCGCATTGCGGGGCCGAGGTGACGCCAGCCGCTTCCGTGCAAGAGGCGAGGTGAGCCCACCCGACGTGCTCGTGGCCGACCTCGCCATGCCGGGTGAAGATGGCTACGAGCTCATCCGGCAGGTGCGCATGTTCGAGCGGGCCGGTGGGAGGCGGATGCCCGCCATCGCCGTCACGGCCCTCGCGAGCGCGGAGGACCGCCGCCGGGCGCTCGCCGCAGGCTTCGACGTCCATCTGGCGAAGCCGACGGAGCCGAGCGACATCGTCGCGGCGGTTGCCCGTGTCGCCCGAGGCGCGCTGGCCGGCTAGGCCGGCCCGCGATGCCTCACGGGCAGGTCCCGGTCCCCGCGTCCTTCGCGTTGAACAGCAGGTTCGCCGTGAACCTCACCGTGCCGGCGAAGGTCATGCAGTAGCGCTTCGTCCCGGTCTGGAGGACGACGTCGACGGGGTCGGGGTTTGCGGCCAGGGTGTGATGGAGCCCGGCCCCCTTGCCGACGGCCTTGATGAGCTTCCCGCTCCTCAGCATGGCGACCTTGATCGGCCCGTTCGCCTGATCGGGATCCTTGTAACGATAGCCCTTGGCGTTGGAGGGATCACCGATGACGCTCCAGCTGCCCGCGGGCATCGGGTACGTGTCGTCGAAGCCCCCGACGACGCTCCGCACGCGGAGACTCCCGCCGCTCACGGTCGGGTCGTCCGCCGATCCGACGCCACCCCCCAGATCCATCGAGAAGTCCTTGCTCTTCGCGGTGACGGAGTTCTGTGCCGCGGTCCTGAGCGTCAGGCCCTTCCCCGTGAGCGGTGCGTCGACGCCGGTCATGGCCACCGCCAGCCGTCGCACCTGCCCGGGGGAGGAGCCTTCCGCCGAGTAGTAGATGGCGCCGTCCGGGCCCGTGACGAAGTCCGCCGGAACGCCAGCGTTGCTCGACACCAGCACGGGAGAACCCGTGAACCCGTCCCGCGTCCCGTTCACCGTCGCGAGGTACACGTTGCTCGAGGTGCAGTCGCCGAACACGTAGTTGCCGGAGGAGAGCGCACCGAAGGCCGCACCCGCGAACGATCCGCCGATGAGGCACGTGCCGAGCGAGCTCGGCCCGCTGTGAAGGTACGTGAAGATCGGAGCAACGTCGGTGCCCACCACGCAGGGCGTTGGCGCGTTCGGAGGTCCCTGGAGATTGCCCTCGCAGCGCGGCCAGCTGTAGTTGCCGCCCGAGGTCATGATGTCGATCTCCTCGACGGTCAGGTCGCCCACGTCGCCCACCCAGAGCATGCCGGTCATGTCGTCGACACGGTCCTCGGCACCGACTCGCACACGACGATGGTGAACGGCCTCGGGGTGGTCGGCTGGGGGGTGGGCGGCATCGAGGCGGAGGCCGCGATGCTCGGGCAGCCGACGGTGATGCTCGTCCCGCAGGTGATCGGCGTCCGGCTCCACGGCGCGGTCGCTCCCGGGGCGACGGCGACCGACGTGGTGCTGACGGTGTCGCCCGGCCCCATCGTCACGCGCACGACCTCACCCACCCGCCCGCTGCCGCCGCAGGGCGGCGACGAACCCTGGTGCGTCCGGTAGAGGTAGATGAAGCCGTTGCTCCCGAAGGCGGGGTCGAGGGCGATTCCGAGGAGCCCCATCTCGGAGTCGGTGCAGACGGGGATCGTGACCAGCGTGCTCGTGGAGCCGCTGTCGAGGAGCAGCAGCTCGCCGCTCTTCTGCGTGATGAGGAGCCGTCCGTCGGGGAGGAAGGCGAGGGCGGTCGGTTCGCTGAGCCCGTCGGCGTACAACGTGTCGCTGAAGCCAGGCTCGGGGGTGCCGGCCCGCACCGGCTGAACGAGAGCAAGCAACGTGAGCAGGGTCACTGGTAGGCGCATGACCCCCCTCCAATAGCGGCTCTCGCACACGTCAGTCTAGAGGAAAATCCCCGGATGGAACGTCCCGCGGGCGTTGTATATCCTGCTTTCCATGCTGAGCACTGGGGGCAGGGCCGGGACGCGGGGTATCCTCGCCGTCGGTGGCACGGAGTTCACCATCCATCGCCTGGACGCGATGGGAGAGAAGGCGGCGCGGCTGCCCTTCTCCCTGAAGATACTGCTCGAAAACTTGCTCCGCCGCGAAGACGGCCAACGCGTCACGCGCCACCACGTCGACGCCGTCCTCGGCTGGAACCCGACGGCGATCCCCGACCGCGAGATCCCCTTCATGCCGGCGCGCGTCCTCCTGCAGGATTTCACGGGTGTGCCCGCCGTGGTCGACCTCGCCGCAATGCGCGACGCCGTCCGGCGCATGGGTGGCGATCCGAAGCGGATCAATCCACTCCAGCCCGCCGATCTCGTGATCGACCACTCGGTGCAGGTCGACGTCTTCGGGACTTCCGCCGCGTTTGGCGCCAACGTCGAGCTCGAGTTCGAGCGGAACCGCGAGCGGTACGCCTTCCTCCGCTGGGGACAGCGGGCATTTGGGAACTTCCGTGTTGTCCCGCCCGACACCGGCATCGTGCACCAGGTGAACCTCGAGTACCTGGCCCCCGTCGTCTTCCGTCAGGGGAACAACGGCGAGCAGCTCGCCTACCCCGACACGGTCCTCGGCACCGACTCGCACACGACGATGGTGAACGGCCTCGGGGTGGTCGGCTGGGGGGTGGGCGGCATCGAGGCGGAGGCCGCGATGCTCGGGCAGCCGACGGTGATGCTCGTCCCGCAGGTGATCGGCGTCCGGCTCCACGG
>VBLA01000344.1 GCA_005879245.1 Deltaproteobacteria bacterium | reverse complement strand
GAGCAACACCACCCGGCGCGAGTGGGTGGCGATCACCCAGGGCGTGTGCGTGACGATGACGATCGTCCTTCCGGTGGCGTGGAGGCGCGCGAGCAGCTCGAGCATGCGCTCCTGCTCGAGATGGTCGAGCCCGGTCGTCGGCTCATCCAGCACGAGGACGTCCGGGCGCAGGGCCAGGATCGACGCGACCGCGAGCCGCTGCCGCGCCCCCTTGTCGAGCAGGAAGGGGTCGGCGTCACGCTCGTGGAGCTGGACGGCGGCGAGCGCCTCGGCCACCCGCTCCTCGACCTGGGTGGGGCCGAGACCGAGGTTCCGCGGACCGAAGGCGACCTCTTCACCCACCGTGGCGGCGAAGAGCTGGTGATCCGGATCCTGGAAGACGTAGCCCACGCGCTGCGCGAGCTGCTCGAGCGGCAGGAAGGCGACCTCCCGCCCCTCGAGACGCACCGATCCGGCGGTGGGCGCGAGGAGCCCGTTCAGGTGCTTGGCGAGCGTCGTCTTGCCGGAGCCGTTCCGCCCGATCAGGGCGACGAACTCCCCCTCCCCGATGCTGAGCGTCACGTCGAGCAGCGCGTCGCGGCCGTCGGGGTAGCGGTGGCAGAGGTTGCGGATCTCGAGCAGCGGTGAACGCGCGCGCGGGACCGGCTCGTGGAAGGCGGGCGGACGTGGCACGAGCCCCGCGGTGCGCAGCCGGTCGGCCGCGGCCTCGACCGCCAGCGGGGGATCGGGGAGACCGAGCGCCGCGAAGACCCGCGTCACGTCGGGCGGGCGCACACCGGCCGCGGCGCAGGCGCCGACGTCGCCGAGGAGGAGCTGGGGCGTGACGCGCGCCACCACCGCCCCATCGCGCAGGAAGAGCACGAGGTCGGCGGCGGCGGCCGCTGCCGGGTCGTGCTCGATGACCAGCAGCGTCAGCCCCTCGGCGCGCAGGCGGGCAAGCACCTGCATCACCTCGGCGCGCCCCGCCGGGTCGAGGTCCGTGGTGGGCTCGTCGAGGACCATGATCGGGGGGCGAAGGGCGAGGAGGCCGGCGATCGCCAGCCGCTGCTTCTCTCCCCCGGAGAGGGTCGTCGGATCCCGCCCCTCGAAGCCCGCGAGGCCGACGGCGCCGAGTGCACGGGCGATGCGCTCCGGCATCTCGGCGGGCGCCACGCTCGTGTGTTCGAGCCCGAAGACCACCTCCTGCGTCACGTCGGTCGAGAAGAGCTGCGCCTCGAAGTCCTGGAAGACCATGCCGATCGTCCCCGCGAGCTCACCCACTCGGCGATCGCGGACCGGAACGCCGAGGAGCTCGATGTCGCCCGTCACCTCGCCGGGAAGGAAGCACGGCACGATGCGCGTGAGACAGCGGGCGAGGGTCGACTTGCCGGCGCCGGTGGCCCCCATGACCACGGCAAGCGCCCCGCGAGGGAGCTCGCAGTCGACGTCACGGACGGCCGGCCGCGTCGCACCGGCATACGTGCAGGCGAGGGCGCGCACCACGACGGCGGGCGAACTCACAGGAGCGCGAGACCGCCGACGGTGACGCCGAGGAACGGCACGAGACCGAAGCCGACCTCACAGGCACCGCTCGTCGTCCGGCACGGAACCCAGGGCGGACGCCAGCGCCCGCTCGCCACCAGCTCCCCCGCGCTGAAGGCCGCCACCGTCCCGACGACGACGCACGTCACGCCGAGCATGGCCCGCCACGCCGGGAGGCGCGCGCGCGGCCCGAGCACGTCCCGGTAGAGGAGCCGGGCGTGATGTACGCGCGGGTAGAGCACGGCGAGCAGCGGGGGCACCAGCACCACGGCCACGGCGAGGTTGTTCACGAGGACGACCGTCCCGAGCACCGTGAAGGGGTGGAACCCGAGCAGGTGGAGGCCCCAGCCGACGACCGTCGCGCACAGCATCGCGGCGAGCACGATAACGGGCAGGAGGCGCACCCACAGCGTCGCGAGCCCGAACGCTCGCCGGAGCACCCCTTCCTCGCCCCGCCGCGGCGATGACGGGTTCGGGTCGATCGGAACCGGCGGGCGGGTCGTCACCGCCTCCCACACCGCGTAGGGAACGAGACCGTAGAGGAGGTTTGCCAGGAAGCCGAACAGGTCGCCGGGACCGAGCCCGCCGAAGAAGTCGCCGATCAGGTTGCCGAACGCCGCACCCCACGCGGCCGCGGGCCCGAAGAGAAACGAGCACACGATGGGGACCGCATTCGCGGGTCGGAACTCGGTGATGCCCGGAATGAGCGGAACGACCTTGAAGGGGATGAGGATGGCTGCATAGAGCGCGGCGCAGATGGCCGTCAGGACCACCATCCGGGTGTTCCGCCACATGCGGAAGAGATCGGCCATCACCACGCCCGCCGGGAGATCGCGGCCCGGTTATACTCGGGTCCGGACGACGTCAAGCTCTCGCGGTTCTCGCAAGGGAGCGGCGTGGAAAATGAAACCGGGGCGGCCCCCACGTGGAAGCCGCCCCGGCGTGTCGCTCGCACCCTGCGGGAGCGCGAGCCCTGGCGCCCTATGGCTGGAACGGATTCATGCCGAGGAAGGTGCCGAGCGGGGTCGACCGCCCGCCCGCTCCGACTGCCGGCAGATTCGGGCCGTTGGGGACGTCGAGCGACGGATGGTCGAAGGGCGCCTTCTCGAAGCGCACGCGATCGTCGGTGAGCGCGACCATGAATGCCACCAGGGCGGTCTTCTCTCCCGCGCTCAGCCCGAGCGGGCGGACCTGGCCGTTCGTGAGCCGGGTGCGGAAGTCGCCGCCGCGATCGTAGAAGTCCACCACCTGGCGCAGCGTGGCCTTGTCGCCGTTGTGGAAGTAGGGGCCATTCAGCTCGACGTTGCGCAGCCCCGGCGTCTTGAAGAAGCCGTTGCCTTGCAGGATGTCGCCGGCGTCGTCGGCGATCGGCCGCACGCCGGTGTTGAAGAAGCCCTTCAACGGATCTCCGGACGCCTCGCTGACGGTCGCCGCCGTGAGCTCGGCCTTCCCGTGGCACTGGTCGCAACGCCCCTTGCCCGTGAACACGTTCATGC
>VBLA01000343.1 GCA_005879245.1 Deltaproteobacteria bacterium | reverse complement strand
TCGTGATGAGGGATCGCTGGGATCGGATGAGAGCGCTGTGCACGTTTCGGACCGAAGCGCCGCGTGGCGGGAAGCCTTGATTTTCCAGGCAACTTCCCGGGGGCGGCGGACACGGGCGGGAGGAACGCCTTTCCCGGTCGGCACAGACGGTCACGCCCGCGTGCCAGAAGCGGCACGCGTTGGGCGGCCGCACTGCCGCGCGGCGGTCGCGTCGCCTTGTCAGGCCCTACGGCGCCGGCGGCGGCACTCGGTGTGACGGTGCGCTACGCGGACACGCTGCTACTCGCCGCCAGCCCCATCGAGGCCAGTCATCCCGGAAGAAGGCGTCGATGGACTGCGCGAGGTCCCTGCGCGACGCGAAGATCTTCTCCAGGACGGCGTCCCCCGAACGTCGCGCGACGACCGGCTCCACTCACCTTGACAAGGTGAACCGCCTCCGGATAGCTGGGCCGTTCCACGGTATCGCGGGGTGGAGCAGCCCGGTAGCTCGCGAGGCTCATAACCTCGAGGTCGGTGGTTCAAATCCACCCCCCGCAACTCGGGGACCGCGGCGCCCGGAGGGCGGGCTCGGAGAAGTTATCCGGGCCCGCCCGCCGCGCGCGCCTGCTCTCCGTCCTCGCTGGTCTCGTGCTCGGCGCCGACGATCGCCCGGAGCCCGCGATCGTAGGTGAAGTAGTTCCATGCCCAGTTGACGAGGACGACCAGGCGGTTGCGGAACCCGATCAGCATGACGAGGTGGATCACCAGCCAGACCCACCACGCGGGGCGACCCGCGAACTCGAGCCCGCGGATGGCCGCCACGGCGCGGCTCCGGCCGATGGTCGCCAGCGCGCCCTTGTCCCGGTACTGGAAGTCGAGTAGGCCCTCCCCACGGAGCACGCGCAGCACGTTCTCCGCCGCGTGCTCGCCCTGCTGGATCGCCACCTGGGCGACCTGCGGCAGACGTTCCTGACCGGCCACCAGCGCGACGTCGCCCGCTGCGAACACGCGCGGCTGGCCGGGGATCTGGAGCGTCGGCTCGACGAGCAGCCGGCCGCTCCGTCCGGTGGGGAATCCGAGGTCGGCGGCGACTGGCGCAGCGCGGATGCCCGCGGCCCAAATGGCGGTATGGGTGGGGATATGCGCGCCGCCGGCGAGCTCGACGCCCACCGGTGTGATGCGCGAGACCCGCGTGCCGGTCCGGACCTCGACGCCGAACGCCTCGAGATCGCGCCGCGCGCGGGCCCGGAGGACGGGCGGGAAGGGGGGCAGGAGCTCCGGGCCCGCCTCCACCAGGACGATCCGCATGGCGCTTGCCTCGAACGCGCGGTAGTCGCGGGGAACGACGTGGCGGCGGAACTCGGCGAGCGCCCCCGCCGTCTCGACACCGGTCGCCCCCCCGCCGACGATCACGAAGGTGAGGAGGGCCGCGCGCTCCGTCGCCCTCACCTCGGTCGTGGCGCACTCGCAGATGCGCAGCACGTGGTTGCGCAGCGCTCGCGCGTCCTCGAGGTCGTAGAGGCGGAAGGTCGCGTCACGGGCGCCCGGGATGCCGAAGTCCTCGGCCGCGCCGCCCGTCGCCACGATCAGGTGGCTGTAGGGAATGTGCTCGCCGGTCGTCGTCCTGAGCCGCTGCGCCCCCGGATCCGCGCCCACCACGCGCGCCAGCTGGAAGTCGACCACGGGCAAGCGGCGGAGAATGCTCCGCGCCGGATACGCAATGTCCTGCGGCTCGAGGCCGGCGGTCGCGACCTGGTACAGTAGCGGCAAGAAGCAGTGATAGTTCCGCGCGTCGACCCAGAGCGTCGCGACGCGCGCGTGCCCGAGGCGACGCACCGCCCGCAGGCCAGCAAAGCCCGCGCCGAGGACGACGACGCGGGGGGCAGGGTCGAGCGCCATCGTCGTCACTCTAGCACGAACCCGGTTGACGGCGGCCGAAGGCGTTGACTAGCATCGCGCGCGAGTGCGGACCTACACCGGCGGATGTCACTGCGGGCGCGTGCGCTTCGAGGTGACGAGCGATCTCACGCGCGTGATCGAATGCAACTGCTCGATCTGCACGCGCAAGGGCTATCTCCACCTGATCGTGCCCCCCGATCGCTTCCGCCTGCTGACGGGAGGCGAGGACCTCACGACCTACCAGTTCGGCAGCCGCACGGCGCGGCACCACTTCTGCCGCCACTGCGGCGTGGCGAGCTTCTACGTCCCTCGCTCCCACCCCGATCACATCGACGTCAACGTGCGGTGCCTCCACGGCGTGGATTGCACCACGCTCCGTGTGGAGCGGTTCGACGGCCGCGACTGGGAAACGAGCATCCGCAGGCTCGAGATCCATTGATGGGCGCGCGCTCCGCTCGCCCGGGATGAAAGGAGAAAGACTCGCATGGGTGTCAGGGCCGCGTTGCTCCTGGGGGTGCTCCTCTTGTTGGCCGCGTTCGTGCGCGGAGGTCTGTACGCGCCCGGCCACGACTTCGTCGTGAACCGGTTCACCGGCGATTTCCAGTTCGTTCCCGCCGACGAGGACGAAAGCTCGACGCTTCCCACGCGCAGCGCCTCCGCACGCTGCGCCGCCTTGACGTTGCGCAGACCCAAGGCTAGGGTCGCGCGATTGCCGGTCCACGGCGGGTGGCGGGAAATCTCGACCGGGAGGTGATCGCATGGCAGGCGGACGGGCCTTCAAGAGCAACGTGCGTGAGCGGCGCGAGGCCGAGCGCCGCATGAAGGCGCTCGAGAAGCGTCAGAAGAAGGAAGAGAAGCGCAAGCAGACCACGGAAGGCCCCGGCGGCACGCCGGCAACGCCGACCGGGGGCGTGTCACGCTAGCTCGGTCACGAGCGGCCGTCGCGTTGACACGTACCGGCACCGCACGCCACTATGGGTCCGACGGCGGCGTACCCAAGTGGTTAAGGGAGAGGTCTGCAAAACCTCCATGCACCGGTTCGAATCCGGTCGCCGCCTTGCTCCAACGTCGCGTCGGCCTCAGGGCGCGAGGCCATTCACCTTGGCAGCCATGATGAAGTCGTTCTCGTGGAGTCCCCCGATCTTGTGCGTCTGCCAGAGGACCCGGCAGTAACCCCAGCCGAAGCTGAGATCGGGGTGGTGGCCCTCCGTCTCGGCCAGCTCGCCCACGCGGTTCACGAAGGCGAGCGCGGCGGCAAAATCGGGGAACTTGAAGGTCCGCTCGATGTGCGTGGCGTCCCCGCCGAGGGTCCAGCCGGGAACTTCGGCGAGTAGCTTCTCGGCCGCGTCGCGACCGAG
>VBLA01000336.1:3291-6326 GCA_005879245.1 Deltaproteobacteria bacterium | reverse complement strand
ACGCCCTTTCGCGAACGTGCGCGGCCGGTATACTCGGCGGTTCCCGCGCGCATCGCGCGCGGTCCCACACACATCATGGACCCGTCCGCGATCGTCGTCGTCGGTGCGCGCGAGCACAACCTGAAGGGCATCGACGTCCGCGTGCCGCTGAACGCCATGACCGTGGTCACCGGCGTCTCCGGCTCGGGCAAGTCGAGCCTCGCCTTCGACATCCTCTATGCGGAGGGCCAGCGGCGCTACGTCGAGAGCTTCTCCACCTATGCGCGACAGTTCCTCGATCGCATGGACAGGCCGCGCGTCGAGCGCATCGAGGGGATCCTCCCGGCGGTCGCGATCGATCAGCGCCGGCCGGTCAAGACGTCGCGCTCGACCGTCGGGACGATGACCGAGCTGCACGACCATCTGAAGCTGCTCTTCGCCAAGGTCGGGGTGCCGTATTGCCGGCAGTGTGGCCGCGCGGTCGCGCGCGACAGCCAGGAGAGCGCGGCGCGAGACCTCCTGGCGGCGCACGCGGGTGAGCGGGCGCTCGTGACGTTCTCCGTCAGCGCTCCCGCGGGCCTCCCCTGGGCGGAGATGCGGTCGGGGCTCCTCGCCGCGGGGTACGTGAGAGCGCTCGGCCCCGACGGCCCGATCGAGCTCGACGCGGCCGAGACGGCGCCGGTCGCCGGGGGACTCGTCACCGTCATCCAGGACCGGCTCCGCCTCCGGACCGCCGAGCGGGCCCGTCTGGTCGATTCGCTCGAGCAGGCGCTGCGGCACGGACGGGGACGGGCCGCGGCGGTGCTGCCCGACGCGGGAGACCGGGTGGAGCGGTTCTCGACCGCGCTCGAGTGCGCGGCCTGCGGCTTCGCCGTGCGCGACCCGGTACCGAATCTCTTCTCCTTCAACAGCCCGCTCGGCGCCTGCGAGACCTGCCGCGGGTTCGGCCGCGTGATCGACCTCGACCTCGATCTGGTCGTGCCCGACCCCCGGCGCACGATCCTCGAGGGGGCCATCAAGCCCTGGTCGACGAAGGCGACGTCGTGGGAACGGGGCACGCTGGTCAAGTTCTGCCGTCGCCGGGGCATTCCGACCGACGTGCCGTGGGGCGAGCTCGACCCCGCCGAGCGCGAGCTCGTGCTCGACGGCGACGGCCGGGGTCAATACCCGGGCGTGCGGGGCTGGTTCCGCTGGCTCGAGGGGCGGACGTACCGCATGCACGTGCGCGTCTTCCTATCGCGCTACCGCACGTACCGGCTCTGTCCGGCGTGCGGCGGGGCCCGCGTCCGCCCCGAGGCGCTCGACTTCCGTGTCGGCGGGAAGACGATCGCCGAGATCGCCCGCCTCCCGATCGGCGAGGCGGCGACCTTCTTCGACGCGCTCGCGCTTCCGGCGGGCCAGGCCGAGGAGGCCGCCGGGCTCATCCTCGACGAGATCCGGAGCCGGCTCGGCTACCTGGTGGCCGTCGGCCTCGAGTACCTCACGCTCGATCGCCAGTCGCGCACGCTCTCCGGCGGCGAGCTCGAGCGCGTCGATCTGACGACCGCACTCGGGTCCGCGCTGGTCAACACGCTCTACGTGCTCGACGAGCCCTCGATCGGACTCCACCCGCGCGATACAGAACGGCTCATCCGCATACTGCATCGCCTCCGCGATCAGGGCAACACGGTCGTCGTCGTGGAGCACGATCCGGCGATCATCCGCGCGGCCGACCACACGATCGACCTCGGTCCCGGCGCAGGCGAGCGCGGCGGTGAGGTGGTCTTCGCGGGTCCGCCGGCGGCGCTCGGGCAGGCCCGCCGCTCGCTCACCGCTGAGTACCTGACCGGGCACCGCACGATTCCGCTGCCAGCCGAGCGGCGGCGTCCCCTCCCCGGCCTCATGCTGGGCATCCGGGCGGCGAGCGCCAACAACCTCCGCGACCTCGATGTCGACATCCCGCTCGCCTGCTTCGTCGTCGTGACCGGCGTCTCCGGCTCGGGCAAGTCGACGCTGGTCGAGGAGGTCCTGTACCGGGGGTTGAAGAAGCGTCAGGGCGCGCCGGTGGCCACCCCGGGTACGTGCCGCGGCATCGAGGGCGCCGAGCGCATCGCCGAGGTCATCCTCGTCGACCAGGCGGCCATCGGATCGACCCCGCGGGCGAATCCGGTCACCTATCTCCGCGCCTTCGATGCGATCCGTGCCTGCTTCGCGCGCACGGAGGAGGCGCGGCTCCGCCACTACACGGCCGCCACCTTCTCCTTCAACGTGCCCGGGGGGCGGTGCGAAACCTGCACGGGCGAGGGCTTCGAGCGGGTGGAGATGCAGTTCCTCTCCGACGTCTACGTCCCGTGCGCGGAGTGCGGCGGGGCGCGCTTCCAGGCCGAGGTGCTGGAGGTCCGCTTCCGGGGGCGGTCCATCAGGGAGGTCCTGGACTTGACCGTGGCGGAAGCGCTCGAGTTCTTCGCCGACGTCCCCGAGGTGACGAGTCGGTTGGTGCCACTCGCGGACGTCGGACTCGACTACCTCCGGCTCGGGCAGCCGCTCTCGACGCTCTCGGGCGGCGAGGCGCAGCGCGTGAAGCTCGCCGCGCACCTCGGCCGGGAGGGCAAGGCCCACACCCTCTTCCTCTTCGACGAGCCGACCACCGGCCTCCACCTGGCGGACATCGCGCGGCTGCTCGCGTGCTTCGCCCGCCTCGTCGCGCGCGGCCACTCGCTCCTCGTCATCGAGCATCACCTCGAGGTCGTGAAGTGCGCCGACTGGGTGATCGACCTCGGGCCGGAAGGCGGCGCCGACGGGGGCCGGCTGGTCGCCGCCGGCTCCCCGGAGACGATCGCCGCGACGCCCGGCTCGAACACGGGCCGCTTCCTCGCCGAGGTGCTCCGCGAGGGGGCGGTCGTCGCGGAGGCCACCCCTGCCCTTGCCGCCTCGCCCGCGGCGGCCAACGGCAACATCCGCATCGTCGGCGCGCGCGAGCACAACCTCCGCGACCTGAGCCTCGAGCTGCCGCGCGACCGATTGATCGTGCTGACGGGGCTCTCCGGCTCGGGGAAGTCCTCGCTCGCCTTCGACGT
>VBLA01000336.1:0-3133 GCA_005879245.1 Deltaproteobacteria bacterium | reverse complement strand
CAGAGCCGGCATCAGATCGTCGAGCGGGTGCGGCGCGAGCTCCGGGCCGAGCGGCTCGTGCTCCTCGCGCCGGTCGTGCGCGGCCGGAAGGGCTACCACAAGGAGATCCTGGCGGGGGCCCGCAAGCTCGGGCTCCGCGAGGCCCGCATCGACGGACGGCGCGTCCCGCTCGCCGAGGTGCGGCTCCTCGATCGATACCGCGAGCACGACATCGACCTCGTCGTCGCCACCGTCGATGCTGGCGCGCGGACGCTCGACGAATCGCTGGAGCGCGCCCTCCGCTACGGCCGCGGGGCGGTGGTGGTGCAGGCGGACGGCGCGGAGCGTCTCTTCTCCGAGCGACTCTTCTGCCCGGGCTGCGGCCTCGGGTTCGAGGCGCTCGACCCGCGCCTCTTCTCCTTCAACAGTCGCCAGGGGGCATGCCCGGCGTGCAAGGGCTGGGGCGTCACCACGGTGCTCGATCCGGAGGCGATCGTCGACCCCGCGCGCCCGCTCGCGGGGGGCGCGCTCCTCCCCTTCGAACGGCCGGAGCTGCGCCGGGAGAAGCGCCGACTCCTGCGGGCACTCGCCCAGCAGGAGGTGCCTCTCGACCGCGCGTTCGGGAAGCTCGGCGCGCGGCAGCGGCGTCTGGTGCTCGACGGTGGTCCCGGCTTCCCTGGCGCCACCGCGCTCCTCGCGCGCGCGCTGGAAGACACGGACGGCGGGGCGCTCGCGGCCTTCTCGGTCGAACGACCGTGTGAGGCATGCGCGGGCACGCGGCTCAACCCCCGCGCCCGTGCCGTCCGCCTGCACGGGCGCACGATCGCGGAGCTGACCGCGCTAGCGGTCGGGGCGGCGGAGGGCGCAATCGACAAGCTCCGCTTCGGGCCACGCGAGGCACCCATCGCAGAGGGCCCGCTACGGGAGATCCTGCCGCGGCTCCGCTTCCTCGGCCAGGTCGGCCTCGCCTACCTGACCCTCGACCGCCGCGCCGACACGCTCTCGGGCGGCGAGGCGCAGCGCATCCGGCTCGCCGCCCAGCTCGGCTCGAATCTCCGCGGCGTCTGCTACATCCTCGACGAGCCGACGATCGGCCTCCACCCGCGCGACAACGCGATGCTCCTCGACACGCTGGAAACCCTCCGCGCGCGGGGCAACACCGTGCTCGTGGTCGAGCACGACGAGACGACGATCCGCCGCGCCGATCTGGTGGTCGACCTCGGCCCCGGGGCCGGCGTGCACGGGGGACGGCTCGTGGCGATCGCCCCGCCGGCCGAGCTCGCGGCGATCCCGGCGTCGCTCACCGGCCGCTATCTGAACGGTCCCCGCCCCCGGCTCGGTCCGAGCCGCTCCCTCGAGCGCGCCCCGCGGCTCATCGTGCGCGGGGCCGCCGAGCACAACCTCCGCCGCATCGACGTGCGCTTCCCGCTCGGTGCCTGGACGTGCGTCACCGGGGTCTCCGGCTCGGGCAAGTCGACGCTCGTCTACGACGTCCTCTACCGGGCCGTGCGCCGCGCCCTCGGGCTCTCGGTCGGGCGAGTCGGCGCGCACCGGGGCCTGGAAGGCATGGAGCACCTCACGCGGGCGGTCGAGGTCGACCAGACGCCGATCGGCCGCACTCCGCGCTCGACCCCTGCCTCGTACGTCGGCTTCTTCGACGACATCCGGCGGCTCTTCGCGCTGGTCCCGGACGCGCGGCTCCGCGGCTACGACGCCGGTCGCTTCTCCTTCAACGTCGCCGGCGGCCGCTGCGAGGCGTGTGCCGGGCAGGGGCGGCTCCGCATGGAGATGAGCTTCCTTCCCGACGTCTACGTCGACTGCGACGTCTGCAGCGGACGCCGGTTCACCGAGGAGACGCTCGCGATCCGCTATGCCGGGCGCACGATCGCCGACGTGCTCGCGATGACGGTCGAGGAGGCGGCCGGCTTCTTCGCGCCCCATCCCCCGATCGCCCGCTGCCTCACCGTGCTCTGCGACATCGGCCTCGGCTACCTGACCCTCGGGCAGCCGAGCAACACGCTCTCCGGCGGCGAGGCGCAACGCATCAAGCTCGCCTACGAGCTCGCCAAGGAGTCGCGCGGCCAGACGCTCTACGTGCTCGACGAGCCCACCACCGGCCTCCACTTCGCCGACATCGACCGCCTCATCGCCGTCCTCCATCGCCTGGTCGACCTCGGCAACACCGTGATCACCATCGAGCACAATCTCGACATCATCAAGGAGGCGGACTGGATCGTCGACCTCGGCCCCGAGGGCGGAGCGGGCGGCGGGACGGTGGTGGCGTGCGGCCCGCCGGCGCTGGTCGCCCGCACGCCGGGGTCGCACACGGCGCGCTGGCTCCGGCCGCTGCTGGCGGCGTGAAGGGCGACCGGCGTCACGCTCCTGAACCGGCCCGCCCTGGGAGACGGGCCGGTCTCGTCCTACGCGCGATCCGTCACGGCAGGAGCTGTGCCCCGCCCTGCAGGCACGTCGCGCCGGGACCCGGGAGATCGGCAACCAGGTCGACCGCGGTGTTGAAGGTGGGCGGAATACAGAAGACGCTCCCAAAGCTCACCGGCGCTGGCGACTGACCCGTCCCGAGCGGCCCGGCCGGCGCGCCGGTCTCGGTGATCGTGCGCACGGGGCCCTCACCGAACGCTCCGGGGTTACGTTGCCTGCACGCGTTGCAGGCCGTCCGCCCGGGGCAACCCGTGAGACCGGAGCATTGCGCGTCCGAGGTGCACGGCACGAGCGGCACCCTGAAGGTCGGGGCGAATTTGGCGCTGCAGAACCCGCAGAAGACGAACGCCTGGTTCGACAGGTTCGCCGATGTTGCGCTCGACGTCCCGGTGGTCAGGGCGAACGGGATGGGGAGTATTGCAAGCGGCCCGCCCGCCGACGGCGGGTCACAGTCGTGGCTGGTCGGGAACGCGTCACTGATGGTCGCGATCGTGCCCGGCGTGCAAGCCTGGCCGTCCTTCGGCCCGCCGTTACACAGCAGGGTGGTCGGGTTGCAGATCGGGCACGGCTGGACCGCGGCGCTGTCGTCGGCGCACGTGCCGCCCGGGCAATCGGCATCCGTGCTGCAGTTGCGCCCGACATTGTTGGGGTCCGTCGTCGCCGTGCAGCGCTTCAGCAGGACATCGCCGAGGAGGTACGTGGCCGAGGCCAGCTG
>VBLA01000335.1 GCA_005879245.1 Deltaproteobacteria bacterium | reverse complement strand
CGGGCGTAGCCGTCGGCGGCGTAGGCGCACGACTGCTCGTGGCGCATGTGAATCATCTGCACGCCGTTCTCCCGCAGGCGGGCGAGGATGGGCCAGGTGTGGCCGCCGTTCAGCGCGAAGAGGTGACGGACTCCTTGCTCGCGCAGCACCTCGCCGACGATGGCGCCCCCGTCGACCCGCGCCGCGCGCGCGTCCGCGGGTTGCTTTACGAGCGATTCGCCCATGGAGCGCGTCCCGTCCATGGCGTCGGGCTGTAGCAATGTCCGCCAGCCCGCTGCAAGCGCGGTCGCGCGACCGCCGGCCCTACGGCGTGCGACGGCCGGATGTCTGACGATCGAGCGCGTCGAGAAGGCGCTCGAGGCGGCGCGCTGCCTCCTCGACGCGCGCGGCCGCGCCCTCGCTGCGTGCCGCGGCCGCTTCCGCACGCGTGGCCGCGGCCTCCGCACGTACGGCGGCCGCCCGATCGGATGCGTCGTCGGTCCACCCTGAGAACGGAGTCGAGACGACGGCAACCAGAAGGCCGACGGCAGCGAGGCGGCGCACGGCGTAAGGGTAGGAGCGGCGCCGGCCCGTGTCAATTCGGCGCTCGGGGGTGACAGGAAAGCCGCCGGTTGTTACACTCACTCCCCATGACCGCACGGGAAGCGTTGTTGCAAGCCTTCGACCGGCTCTTCGACGTCGCGGCCCAGAAGCTGAACGTCGTCTGCACGCCCGAGGAGCGCGCCGAAGCCAAGGAGCAGTTCGCCCGCCACTTCGAGTCCCCGCTGGCGATGGCCCAGCGGATCGAGATCCCGGAGCTTCCCGAAGCGGTGATCACGGAGATGGCGAACGGCATCGAGCAGCTGTCGGCGGCGGAGCTGGCGGGGGTGATCGCCTCCGTACCGCTCGCCCAGCAGACGCAACAGATGTTGCGCGCGGTCGCCTACCGGCAGGCCGAGCAGCGGCTGCTCGAGCAGCTCGCCGCACAGGCCGATACCCGCTACGGTCACTGAGCGTCCTCCGGCGAGGCGAAAGTTCACGCCAAGGTGCTCGCTGGATACCGGGGGGTGGCACCCCGTCCGCGACCACTGGCTGCGCTCCAGGCGCTCGGACATTCGGCCGGCTTTCTCATTTTCTGGCGACCGCCAGCCCGGCGGACCACGGGCGAGTACCTGGGTGGTCGCTGGGACTGGGGCTGGACGCTCTTCGTCTGGACGCACGACGGGGCGGTCGGACCGGTGTGGGGCGACCTCGTGCAGGGCAGGGGCTACGTACCGCATCGTCTCACGCGTGAGGCGTTCGTGTCGCTCTTGCGCCGTGCTGGCGATGTCGGCGGGCTCTTGCTCGACGGGGAGCTCGACGGGGCCGGGCACGTGATCCGGGCCGAGCCCGATCAACTGATCCGGCGCACCGAGGCACTATCCGTCCTCGGGTCTTGAGGGTTCGTGGCGGGGCCGCCGCGGGCCCCGGAGGTGGAAGAGGATGTGGAGGAGGACGATGGCGGTCGCCACGCTCACGTGGGGAACGCTCGGCGGTGTGACCCCGGTGCCCGCCGCACCGGTCGCCTACTACGTGATCGATTCGGACGGCGGGATGGTCCTGGCGGAGAAGGACGCTCACCGACAGTGGCCGCCCGCGTCGATGACGAAAATGATGACCGTGCTCCTCGCCATGGAGCGCGTGCGGGGTGGGACGCTCAAGCTCGACGAGCCCGTGCGCGCCTCGGCGTGGGCGAGCCGGATCGGCGGCTCGCAGGTCTACCTCCGGGAAGGGGAGGCCTTCTCACTCGGCCAGATGCTCGAGGCGATCATGATCGCCTCGGCCAACGACGCGGCAGTGGCGGTCGCGGAGCACGTGGCGGGATCGACGGCTGCCTTCGTCGAGCTCATGAACGCTCGGGCCAAGGCTCTCGGCCTGACCGACACCGTCTACCAGAGCGTCCACGGGCTGCCTCCCACGCGCGGGCAGACGGCCGACCTGACGAGCGCGCACGACCTCGCGGTCGTGGCGCGTGAGCTCATGCGCTTTCCCGAGGTGATGCGCTGGGCCGGAAGTCCGAGCGCCGGCTTCCGAGACGGTACGCTCCAGATGGCGAACACCAATCATCTCGTCCGCACCTACCCCGGGGCGACGGGACTCAAGACCGGGTACTATCGCGAAGCGGGTTTTTCCGTCACCGCGACCGCGAGCCGAAAAGACCTGAACCTGATCGCCGTGGTGCTCGGCCTGCCGACCAAGGGCGAGTGCTTCACCGAGACGGCACGTCTCATGAACGAGACGTTCGCGAGCTACCGGATGGTGTCCCCCGTGAAGCGGGGCGGCGCCGTCGGCGAGGTGCCGGTCGCCGGCACCGCCGGCGATGCCGTCAAGGGGATCGCCCTCCAGGACATACGTCTGCTGGTCAAGGGCGCCGAGGAGCAGAGCCTCGTCGTCGAGCCCCGCCTGCCGCGCGTCGTTCAGCCCCCGGTGCGACGGGGTCAGTCGCTGGGTGACGTCGTGGTCCGCCGGGGCGACCAGGAGATCGGACGCGTAGCGGTCATAGCGGACCGGGACGTCGCCGCGGCCGGGTGGTTGTCCTGGTTGTGGAACCGCAGCGCGTGGGCTCCGGCGACGCGCTAGCCGACGGCTAGGACGCTACCCGCTTGCCGACGTCGGGCGTGACGTCGTCGGCGAGCACCATGAGCGAGGCGCCCGAGTCGAAATCGACCCGCACGAGCGTGCGCCCGATGTTCTCGCACGTGTAGCGGATCGTGCCCTCCATCTTCGGAGGGAGATATCCTCCGTGATGCGCGATGGGCCGAGTCGTCAGGCAACGTGTTCCATTCAATGTGCGGTCGAGCATAATCAAGGCTCCCACCACGCCGCGCAGCAAGGTCCGTGCCGGTGCGCCCGCGCATTGCCGGCGCGGTCGCACGCGCGTCGGCGCTGGAAATCTCCACACATGGGTGCCCGTTTTTTGCGCGGGCGGGCGAGCGTGCAAGGCGATATGCGAGTCACAATGACTCAGGTGACGCGACGGGCCTACGGACAAAAGTAGGGACTTTGCGATACAGGTGACGACCGTGTTTCAGGCGAGCGCGTCAGCGAGCGTGGGAAGCTGCGTCAAGCCGGCGATCGTCGCCACGTGCGGTGGGACGGATTCTCCGAGCCCGCTGCGATCGAGGAGCACCGCGTGGAATCCCGCCGCGCGCGCTCCCTCGACATCTTCCGCGATGCTATCTCCCACGTGGAGCGTCTCTTCCGCCGAGGTGTGCAGGATCGCGAGCGCCGTGCGGAAGGCCGCGACATCGGGCTTCGCGGCGCCGGCCGCCGTCGAGAGGACGACGTGATCGATCAGCGGGGCAAGGCCCAGGTCGGCGAGGAGCGTCACGAGACGCCGGTCGAAGTTGGAAAGAACCGCCAGCCGGAGGCTACGCGCCCGGAGCGCGCGGAGCGTCGGCGCCACGTCCGGAAAGACGTGCCACGCGTCCTTGCGCGCATAGTGCGCATAGAGCTCGGCAAAGCATGCCGAGAAGGCCGGATGATGCGCGCTCGCCCCAAAGGCTCGCCGCACGACCGCCTCCCACCACCCCTGCTCCGCGGCGGCGAGCTGTGTGGGAGGAACGCCGGGGAAGGCGAGCGGGGAGGCAGCTGCGAATGCTTCGCGGAAGCGGCGCTCGAGCTCGCGCGCGTCGAGCGGGATGCCGTGCCGGCCCGCGACGCGCGCGTAGGTCGCGCCGACCGGTTCGGCCACCTCGATCAGCGTTCCGCCCGCGTCCAGGGTGACCGCACGGAGCGGCATGGGCGCGTCCTACCGCCGGCGCGGTCCGCCGAACTCCGGCTCCTGCCAGAACTGGATCAGGACGCCGTGTGCGTCGCGCGGGTGGATGAAGGCGGTCTTCCGTCCGCCCGGGATCTCGGCCCCGGCGACCAGCTTCACGCCGTCCGCGGCGAGGCGCTCCGCCAGCAGGTCGAGCCGGTCGACGTCGATCGCCAGGTGATGGAAGCCCTCGCCCCGGCGCGCGAGGAACCGCTCGACGAAGCTCTCGGGGCGTGCCGGCTCGAGCAGCTCGAGCTTGTAGTCGGCGAGCCAGAGGTGGAGGAGGTTGTGACCACCGTCCCTGCCGCCGTGTTTGGGCCGCGTGATCTCGACGGGAAAGAACCGCCGGAACCATGCGAGGGTCGCGTCGATCGAGCGAACGGCGAGCGCCAGGTGGTCCACCCGGAAGCGCACACCAGCCTGCGTTGCGACCGGATCCGTCGGGACGTCGCCGGGGGGCGCGCCGCGGAAGCCGGGCACCTGCCAGAACTGGACGAGGATGCCGGGCGTCGTGCGCGGGGAGATGAAGGCCGTCTTGTCGCCGTTTCCGTAGTCTCCGCGATCGACGATGCGAAGCCCCTCGCGCTC
>VBLA01000334.1 GCA_005879245.1 Deltaproteobacteria bacterium | reverse complement strand
CTCGCTGGGCTTCTGCGGCTCGCAGACGAACGCCCCGCCCGCGGAAGAAGAAGGCGGGAGGCAACAGTTGATGTCATGGGCAGCCTGGCGACACCCCTGGTCGATGGCGTCGCACAGACTCGCGAAGGAGGTGACGCAGGTGGTGCTTCCGGGAGGGGCCACGCACTTGGCAGCCGTCGTGATGGCACACTGCATATGCCCCTGCGCATCGGTCATGCAGCATGTTGCTTTGCCCGCTCGTCCGCAGCTCGAGCGCTGGGCGCAGCGCATCGCCGCGTGCATCCCGCGCTTGGAGAGCTGCCCCGCGGCGAGCGCTTTCATGGCGTGACTCACGCAGCGCAGGTACGCCCGGTGCGTCGACGCGCTGGCACAGTCGCACTGCGCCTCGGCGCCGGCGCGCGTCGCGGCGACGAGCGCGCGCTCCGCCGGGTCGATCCGCGGGAACGCCTTTCCCGTCCAGATAGCCGTGGCGGCGAGGAGGAGGACGACGACAGCGGCCTGGGGCAGGAAAGACCGGCGCCTCGACATGGTGACCTCCGCAGGGTCGGTTGGTGCCAAGTTAGCTTGTTAGGGAGCTTACCTGCGCCCCCTTTTCCCTGGCAACGAAAGAGTCCAGGGAACGCAGCACAGCAAGTTGGGCGAGCTGTACCACTCAACCGTTCGAGAGCGCAATCCACTCCTGGAGTGATTTTTCGGATCCGACGCGCCGCCCGCACAAACGATCGCCGCGCCCCCGGAAGGGCGCGGCGACGACGCGACGCAGCGTTTCGGTGTCGGACGGTCGCGATCGACCGCGAGCACGGGGAGCCCGCCCGGACGGGCTCCCCGCGTCGCGGGGTACCTAGGGAATAAACTGCGCGTCACCCGGGAGCGCCACGGCGCCCGGGCCCGGGAGGTCGGCCGCCGCGTCGACGGTGGCGTTGAACGCCGGCGGGATGCAGAAGGTGCTCACGAGGGTCGAGGTGTGGGCGGCGCCGTCGCCGAGGCATACGCCCGCCGGTGTTCCGACCTCCGTGATCGTGCGGGCTGGCCCTTGGCCGAACGCTCCGGAGGTGCGCTGCCGGCACTTCGTGAACGGAGCGATGGTGCACTGCGCGTCGGCGGTGCAGGGCACGGCCGGCGGTCCCTGGAAGGAGGGGCTGAACTGCTGGCCGCAGAACCCGCAGAACCCGCAGAACACGAAGGGCTGTGCGGAGAGGTCGGTCGAGGTTTCCGACTGCGATCCGGTCGTGAGGGCGAAGGGGATCGGCAGGCTCCCGATGAACGCGGCCGTGGCCGGCGGACAGTCGTGGCTCGTCGGATACGCGCCGCCCAGGCTCGCCGAGTCGGCCGGCGAGGGGCAGGTTCAGGACGCTGATGCTGCCGTCGTTGCAGTTCCCCGACCCGGCGGCGTTGGTCGAGACGCGGTTGATCACGCACGTGCTGGTCGCCGGGCTGTTCGCGTTGGGAATCGGGAGCGGAGGTCCGAAGAGGCAGCCGGGCTTCCCGGGATACTCGGGATTCGTGACGCCCGCGGCCGTGCAGTTGCGGTTGCTACCGGTGTCGGTGTTGGCGCTCAGGGCGAGGTCACCGCTGGCCGCGTCACAGCTCGAGATCTTCGTGATCGAGCTGCCCATGTCGGGGATCACCGACGGCAGCGGGACGCCGACGCCCGCGCCGCCGAAGTAGAGCCCGCCGCAGTCGAGGGCCAGGAGGGAGGCCCCCGTGTCGTCGACGACGTCGCCACACCCGCCGCCGCCGACCTGCGGCGTCCCGGTCGTGAAGGTCAGGAGTCCGGTGCCCGTGCAGCAGTTGCAGGCAGCAATCGTGGTGCTGGTCACCGAGGAAGTCGTGGTCGTTGCGGCCACGGTGGAGGTCGTGGTGGGTGGCAGCGTCTCGCTATCTAGCGTGCTGCGTGTCTCCGCGGCTGTCCTGCCTTCTGGAAGTGAGCGGGTGTTCTTCGAACAGAAGAGGGGGATGGTGCGTGGCGAAAGAGGGGGAGTGCGCTTTCTGGTCGCACTTCGGGTGCGCATCCGCTCGATTCCGGCGGTCGACTCCCGGCTGGGAAGGGGATCCGGGGGTCCTCCGCGGCGACGGAGGGCCACGAGTGCCACGTCTCGCGCCGGGGTGGGGCGGGTCGATATAATCCGCAACCTTTCCCATGGACGCCTTCGCCCGGTGGCTCGTGCGGCATCCGCTCGCCGTCGTGGTCGCGAACCTCGTCGTGACCGCGATCCTCGGCCTCTTTGCGCTCCACGTGCGTATCGAGAGCTCGCTCGAGAGCATGCTGCCGAGCGGGGACCCGAAGGTGGAGTACTACGCGCGCACTCGGGCCATCTTCGGCAGTGACGACGTGGGCGTGGTGGGCGTCCGCGCCGACGACATCTTCGCCCCGGCGACGAGGACGTGCTCAATCCCCCGCGGCTCCTCCCCCACATCCCGCCGACGCCCGGGGAGGTCGCCGCCCTCAAGAAGAAACTCTCCGCGACTCCCCTCTACGGGAAGAACCTGGTCGCGGACGACTTCAAGGGCGCCGCGATCAACGTCTTCTTGAAGAACCTGACCGACGCGCAGTACGTCGACCTGGGCGTCGATCGGAAGATCATGACGCTGCTCACGGCCGAGGGCGGGCCCGAGCAGTTCTTCTACACCGGAGCGGCGCACGTGAAGCAGTCCGCGGTCGAGCTCATGCGGCGCGACCTCACGCGCTTCACGCCCATGGCGCTGGTGTTCGTCCTGCTCGTGCTCTGGTTCTCGTACCGGACGGTCCGCGGGGTGGTGCTACCCGTCGTCACCGTGAGCCTCGCGCTCGTCTGGACGCTCGGCGTGATCGTGCTCGCGGGAAAGGCGATCACGCTCGGCACGTTCATCCTCCCGCCGCTCCTGCTCGTGCTCGGGAGCTCGTACGCCATCCACGTGATGGCGCGCTACTACGAGCAGGTCGGGGCCGGTGTGCCGCCGGGGGACCGCGTCCCGCGCGCCTTCGCGCGGGTGTGGCTCCCGCTCACGGTCTCGGCCGCGACCAACATGATCGGCTTCGGCTCGCTCATGGTGAACCGGATCACGGCGATCTGGGACCTGGGCCTGTTCGCCGTGGTCGGCGTCCTCTGCCTCACCGTCACCTCCCTCACGTTTCTCCCCGCGGCGCTCCAGCTGATGCCGAGCGGGCTTCGCTCCGCGCGCTCGGGCAAGGTCTCGCCGCGGCTCTCCGAGAACCTGCGGCGGCTCGGCGAGCACGCCCATGACTCGCGCCGCTTCATCCTCTGGGGTGCCGTCGTCGTCGGGCTGGTGTCCCTGGCGGGCGCCCGCTTCATCAAGGTCGATGCCGACTTCCTCTACTACTTCGACCGCGACGCCGAGGTGCGCCGGGCGAACGAGGCGATCAACCAGACGATCGTGGGGAGCAATCCCTTCTACGTGGTGATCAACGGAGGCGCCCCCGGTGTGCTCAAGCGCTGGGAGGTGCTGAAGCTCATCAAGGATCTGCAGAGCTTCCTCCTCACGCTGCCCGGCATCACGTCCTCGGTCTCGATCGTCGACTACCTGGAGGTGCTCGAGACGGGGCTCGGGAAGCAGGCGGAGGGCGGCGACCTCGTCGTCACCGAGCAGGGCGAGCTCATCCCGGCGGCGGCGCGGAAGTCCTTCTGGGAAGATCCGAGGAGTCTCGAGCCGGTCCTCGCCATGGAGACGCTCGATCGCATCCGGACCTACATTGCCGAGCATTTTCCGGCCGAGATCCCCGTCAGGTTGACGGGGACGCTCGTCCTCCTGACCGGCACGACCTCGGACATCGTCGCCGGGCAGATCAAGAGCCTGACGCTCGCGCTCGGCATCATCTTCCTGGTCATGACGGCGATGTTCCTGTCGGCGAAGATCGGCTTCTTCGCCATCCTGCCGAACGCGCTTCCCATCCTCGTCTTCTTCGGGGTGATGGGCTGGCTCGGCATCCTGCTGAACCTCGGCACGAGTCTGATCGCCGCCATCGCGCTCGGCATCGCGGTCGACTCGACGATCCACTACATGGCGCGTCTCAACCTCGAGCTGCGCGGCGAGACCGACCAGGCGGCGGCGGTCGTGCGTGCGCTCCGCACGGTCGGGGTGCCGATCGTCTACACGACCGGCGCTCTCTGCTTCGGCTTCCTCACCTTCGCCCTTTCGAGCTTCGTCCCCATCCAGAACTTCGGCATCCTCGCCAGCCTCACCATGGTGACCGCGCTCGGCGCGAACCTGATCCTCCTGCCCGCCCTCCTCGCGACCACGAAGATCATCACCCTCTGGGACCTCCTCGGCGTGCGGCTCGGCGACGACCCCGCGCGCACCATCCCGCTGTTCGCCGGCCTGCGGCGCGCCGAGGCGCGCATCGTCGTCCTGATGGGCGAGATGAAGCGCTTTCAGCCCGGCGACATCATCATCCGCCGCGGCGAGCGGGGCGACGAGATGTACGTCATCATCCGGGGGGCAACCGAGGTGTGGGCGGGGGATCGGGACCGCCAGCGGATCAGGGATCTCAAGCGGGGCGACGTGTTCGGCGAGATGGGCCTCGTGCGCCAGAGCGAGCGCAGCGCCGACGTGGTCGCGGCCAGCGCTGTGGAGGTGCTTGCGGTCGACGAGCGCTTCCTCCGGCGCATCCAGCGGCGCTACCCACGCATCGCCTCGAAGGTGTTCCTGAACCTGACCCGCATCCTGAGCGACCGTCTCGAGCGGACGACCGAGCAGTTCGTCGCGGCCGCCGCCCGGTGAGGGTAGGGCTCGCCATCGCGCTCGCCGGGCTCGCCGGCTGCGGCCGGGACCTTCCGCCGCCGGGCGACGAGGAGCGCGTGGCGCTCGCCGACGCCGCGGTGGTGCCGTCCGCCCCGAGCCCGGGTTGTCGTCCGGGCTTCCTCCCGGCGGTACGGGGCGAGCGCCGGCGCCTCCGGGTGGGGGGTGTGGAGCGGAGCTATCTGCTCGACGCGCCGGCCGGCCCCGCCGACCGAGCGCTCCCCGTCGTCGTGTCGTTGCACGGGTTTCGCTCGAGTGCCTGGCGACACCGCTGGTGGAGCGGCTGGGGGACGCTCGCCCTCGAGGAGAGCTTCGTCGCCGTCCACCCGGAGGGCCACGAAGGCGTGGAGTTGCTCCGGACGACGGGCCGTGGCTGGGACTTCCGGCGAGGCGAGACGCGAGACGTCGACTTCATCCGGGCGCTCCTCGACGTGCTCGAGGAGGGACGGTGCATCGACCGCCGGCGCCTGTTCGCGACCGGCATGTCGAACGGCGGCTTCTTCGCGAACCTGCTCGGCTGTGCCCTCGCCGATCGTCTCACGGCCGTCGCGCCGGTCGCCGGGGCGCTCGCGCTTCCCGGCTGCACGCCCGCTGCGCCCATGCCCGTCCTCCTCGTCTACGGTCGCGCCGATCGGGTCGTCCCCGCCGAGCTGATCGCGGGGGCCCGCCGGTGGTGGGCCGGGGTGGACGGCTGCGGCGCGGCGCTCGAGCGGGACGGGTGTCTCCGCTACGCGGGGTGCGACCTCGTCTATTGCGAGGGTCCTCAGGGACACCGCTGGCCCGCCGACGCGACCGCCCGCATCTGGCGCTTCTTCCGGGCACACCCGCGACGGTCTTGACCGGCAGGCGCGGGGTGAAGGAACCTCCGCGGCGAGGATGGTGAAGCTCGTCTTTCTCTGCTGGCGACGGCCCGACATCAGCCACGAGCGCTACGTGGAGCTCCTCCTCCGCGGCCACGTGCCGATCGCGCCCGCGCACCACCCGACGCTCCGCCGCTATGTCGTGAACGTTGTCGAGGGAACGCGCGAGCCGGCGCCAGCGCTCGATTCGATCGGCGAGCTCTCGTTCGACTCCCTGGCCGACTATCGCGAGCGTCTCTACGACTCACCCGAGGGTGCACGCGTGGTCGCGGACGACGTGGCGGGGTTCCTGGGCGGGGCACACGCCTACGTGACGACTGAGCACGCGCCCCCCTCGTCCCCTTCGCCGCCGCCCGGTGTGCGATCGCCCGGGGCGAAGCTCGTCGTGTGCGTCGCGCGTGCGTCTGGCCTCGGCCAGGCGGAGTTCCGCCGCCACTGGCGCGAGTGTGACCTGCCGCGGGCGCTCCGTCACGCCGCGGCGACGGGGTACGTGACGAGCGTCGTCGAGGAGCGTCTGGGCGAGGGTGGCCCGGACTACGACGGCGTCGCGACGCTCCGCTTCGCCTCCGACGAAGCGTGCGACGGCGGCCTCTCTGGCGGATCGACTGGCGCGACGGGGACCGACCCTGAGCGCGCGCGCTTCCTGGGCACGATCCACGCCTACCGCGTGGTCGAGTACGTCGAGCGCTGGTGAGTCAGGCCCGCCCGCCAACCGCCGCGTCGCCCGTCGTGAGCCGCGCGGCCCGGTCAGCGTAGCGGACGAGGCCGAGCTCGCGGGAGAGGCCGAGCGCGCGCTCGGCCGAGCGCGCCGCCGTCGCGTGTTCGCCGCGGGCCGCCGCCAGCTCGGCCGCACCGAGCGAGGCCGCCGCGATAGAGGAGCGGGCGCCGATCGCCTCGCCCGTCGCGATCGCCTCCGTGTACCAGCGCTCCGCTTCGTCGAGCCGGCCGAAGCGGCTCATCAGCTCGCCGAGGGCGATCCCCACGAGGGCTTCGCGCAGACGTCCGCCGAAGGGCCGGGCGCGGAGCAGCTCGGCAAACCGCTCGGCGCGTTCCAGCTCGTTGCAGGCGAGGAGCGCCTCGCCCACGAAACGCATGTTCACGTGCATGTGGGCGGCGGAGGCGAGGCCCTGATCCATGGCGTCGACGTAGCGAGTCGTGTCGGCCGGCTCTCCGAGCTCGAGCCGCGCGAGCAGTGCGATCGAGGCGGCGGCCGGCAACACCAGGAGGTGGTTGATGGCCTCGGCCATGTCCAGGCCCACGTCCGCCCATCGCCGGGCGTCCTCGAATCGACCGCGTATGAAGTGGGCCTGCGCGAGCGTGGCCGCCGCGGCACCCTGCACGGTGCGGTTGGGGCCGCGCACCGCGAAGTCGTAGGTCTCGGGGCCGCTCTCGAGCACCGCGTCCAGCTCGTCGCTCAGATAGAGGACGCTGTCCCGCACCCACCGTGAGCTGATGTAGAGGTCGGAGAGCCGTTCCCGCTCCCCCGCGCGCTCGAGCTCCTGCACCGCCCAGGTCATCACTCGCTGCGCGAGCGCGAACCGCCCGTCGAGGGCGTAGCTGCTGGCGAGCCCGCGCGAGAGTCGCAGCCCCGCGAGCGTCAGGCCCTCGCGCTCGGTGAGCGCGAGGGCCTGCTCGGCGAGCGAGAGGCCGCGCGCGTGCTGCTCGCGGTTCCCCTGCATCATCATGATACTACCCTGGAAGTAGTAGACGGCGGCGAGGGTCCCGGTGTCACCCAGGCCCTCGGCCAGCTCCCGGGCCCGTGCCGCCGCGCGCTCGGCGTCAGCGAATTCGGGAAGGCCGTAGATCACCGTCGCGCGGCAGAGCCCGCTCGCGGCCTCGAGGGCGGCACGGCGGTAGGGGCCGTCGCCGTCCTCCGCGAGTGCCGCTTCGGCGACTTCCCAGGCCTGGCGGTAGAAGTCGACGGCGGCGCGATAGGAGGGGAGCTGCTCGGCGTCCTGGGCGGCGCGCAGCAGGGCCTCGAGCGCCTTCGGACGGTTCTCGCTGCGGGCGAAGTGGTACGCGAGGAGGGCCGACCGCTCGGCGTTCGGCTTGCCGGGGCTCGTCTCGAGGAGCGTGCCGATCCGCTCGTGGAGCTGGCGGCGTTGCCGGAGGAGCAGGCTCTCGTACGCGACCTCCTGCGTCAGGCTCTCGCCGAAGCGGTACTCGTCGGCCGATGAGAGGCTCTTGCGGTGCACGAGCCCGCGCGCCTCGAGCTCGGCGAGCTCCTGGGCGACGTCGATTCCCTCACCCTCGAGGAGCGGAGCCAGCTGCTCGCGGCCGAACTGCCGGCCGAGCACCGCCGCCACCTGGATCACCCGCTTCGACGGCGGCCGGAGGCGGTCGAGCCGCGCCGCGATCACCTCCTGGATGCTGCCCGGCACGGGAATCTCCTCCGCCGGGCGGGTGATCCGGCAGTGGCCGTCGTCGCGCGCGAGGTAGTGCGCCGGCCACGGCGCGGATGATCGCCCGGGCGTCGTCGTCGGAGAGCGGACGCAGGACGATCTGGGTGAAGGCGGCCCGCGCCCGCCAGGTCGCCCGCTCGTCGGGACGCTGGGTCGTCACCACCATGACGGGCGCGTTGGCGAGGCGAGCGACCAGGGTCTCGAGCAACTCGCGCGACGGCTCGTCGATCCAGTGGAGATCCTCGATCAGCATCACGAGGGGCGCGTGCTCGCTCTTCTGGAGGAAGAGGCGAGCGACCGCGTCGAACGACTGACGCTTGAGCTCGTCGGGCGGGAGCCGGCGGAGCTCCTCGACGGGCAGCGAGAGCAGCTGACTGATCAGCGGGAAGAGGCGTTCGTCGCCCGAGGTCTCCACCTGACGGGCGGCGGAGGCGATCGCCGGCACCGTAGCGTCGAAGTGCTGGCGGAACATGGCGACGAACGGGAAGTAGGGCACAGCCTGCGCGAGCGAGGCGCAACGCGCCTCGACGAACATGACCGGATCCTCCGCGAACCGGCGCCGGAATTCGTAGAGCAGCCGCGACTTGCCGCGGCCCGCCTCGCCGACCACCGCCACGACCTGCGCCCGGCCGCCGACCAGGCGCCGGTAGCAGCCGTCGAGCTGCGCGAGCTCCTCCTCCCGCCCGACCAGCGGCGTGAGCCCGCGCTCGGCCGCCACCGCCATGGGGGTGACGGCGTCGCTCGCGCCGAGCACCGCAGAGGCGGCCACCGGCTCCCGCTTGCCCTTCACGCTGAGCGGCCCGAGCGACTGGAGCCGGAAGAAGCCCCGCACGAGCCGCGCCGTCGCTTCGCTGATGAGGATCGTTCCTGGCTCGGCGAGCCCCTCGAGCCGCGCGGCGAGGTTGGTCGTGTCGCCGATCGCCGTGTAGTCCATCTTGAGGTCGTTCCCGACCGTGCCCACCACGACCGGGCCGGTGTTGATGCCGATCCGGGCCTGCAGCTCGAACCCACGCTCCGCTCGGAGCTGCTCGTTGAAGCGTGCGAGCGCCTCCACGATGCCGAGCGCGGCCCAGATCGCCCGCTGCGGTGCGTCCTCGTGCGCGATCGGTGCCCCGAAGAGCGCCATGATGCCGTCACCGGCGAGCTGATTGACGATGCCCTCGTAGCGATAGATCTCCCGGAAGGCGAGCTCGAGGTAGCGGTCGAGCAGATCGTGGTAGTCCTCGGGATCGAGCCGCTCGGCGATCGCGGTCGAGCCCGAGAGATCGCAGA
>VBLA01000333.1 GCA_005879245.1 Deltaproteobacteria bacterium | reverse complement strand
CCACGTGCTGCGCGACCACGAGAAGAAGGACGGCTTCGCGGGGCCGCGCTTCCTCGTCCGGGTCGCGGGCCTCGAGATGCACCCCCTCGACGTGGCCTCCCGCACGGCCTACCTCAAGGAGAGGGCCGGGATCGGCTACTGCAACATCACCAAGTGCTGTACGGAGGTCTGCCCCGAGTCGATCCACATCACCGACAACGCCATCATCCCGCTGAAGGAGCGCGTGGTGGACGACTTCTACGACCCGGTTCGCCGCGTCTGGCGCTGGCTCACGGGGCGACGGCCGGGGTCCTGACGATCTCGCGCCGCGACGAGGGCGCTCCATGGAGTACGTGATCAAGCGCATTCACCCTGCCGGCATCGCGGCCGCCGTCGGGAAGGCCGACCGGTACCGCGAGCTGAACCAGCCGGCGGAGGCCGAGAGCATCTGCCGCGACGTGCTCGCCGTCGACCCCGAGCAGCAGCTCGGGCTCCGCATCCTCGGGCTCGCGTTGAGCGACCAGTTCGGTCCGTCCACCGGCGCCCGCTTCGCGGAGGCGCAGCAGGTGTTTGCGGGCCTCCGCGATCCTTACGAGCGCGCCTTTTACGGCGGGCTCGCGTACGAGCGGCAGGCGAAGGCGCAGCTCGCGGCCGGCATCCCGCTCGCCTCCGTCCGGGCGCTCTTCGATCAGGCGCTCGCCCGCTACGCCGAGGCCGAGCGGCTCCGTCCGGCGGACAACGACGACGCGATCCTGCGTTGGAACAGCTGTGTGCGTGTGCTCCAGGCCACACCCGGGGGCACGGCGGTGGCAGGCCCAACGAAGTTAGATTCGGCCCGTGACATGGCTCACCGCAAGACTCGTTGTCGTACTCCTCGTCATCGCGTGCGGAGTCTGCGGCGCTGCTGAAAAGTCCTCGCTGCGCGTTCTCGAGTACGAGAACGACCGCCTGACGATACACGCTCAGGCCGTGCCGCTCGGCGACCTGATCAACGAGATCGGACGAAAGAGCGGTGCTGAAGTACGCGGTGCGTGCGAGCCGCGCAACGTGAGCGCCGAGTTCGACGCGGAGCCGGTCACCGACGCGCTCGAGCGCCTGCTCGGCCAGCGGAACTCCTTCGCGCTGCGCTACGGCCCGGACGGCGGGCTCCGCGCCATCGAGCTGCTCCCGCAGCCGAGCGCAGCATCCGTGTTCAGTGTGGGGATCGCCCGCGCCGACGAAGCCTTCCCGACGACGGTCCGCCAGCCGGGATTCCCGGGCCTGACGCCCAGCTTCGGACCGCTGAGCGCGGCCGCCGTCGTGGTCCGGGACCATGCTGGGCGGGGCGCGACGCACGCCGGACGAGGGCAACGTCATCGCGGCCCCGGTAGAGGGGACAATGCCCAGATGCTCGGCGCCCTCCAGTCAGCGATGGCCAGCCAGCAGGCGGGCACCGACCAGCAACAGCAACCGCAGGGTCCGGACGATCTCCAGCAACGAATGCGACGCACCTTCTTGAACTCGCTGCGCGGCATGGACGACGCCACCCTGGCCGCGTTCATGGAGACCCCCGAGGGCCAGCGCGCCACGACCCTGTTGCAGTACTACGCTGGCCACCACCTCGGCAGCACCTCCCAGCAGAAGGCCGACGGCATCCTCGGCCGCCTCCCAACCCCGCCCACCGCGATCAAGCACTGAAGCTGACGCGATCGCGCGGCGGCCGAGTCGGCGCCACGCTGGACCCGGGCGCGACGCGTGGGCTAAGGGTGCGGGCCGTGGCGGACAGCGACTGGGGTTGCCCGACGCCCCTCGAGGACATCGCGGGCGAGATCGCCATCGTCGGCGTGGGGGAGTCGGCGCACACCCGCGCTTCGGGACGCAGTCCGAAGGAGATCGCCGCCGAGGCCGTGGAGCGCGCGCTGGCGGACGCCGGGCTTCCCCCCTCGGCGATCGACGGCCTCATGTATGCGCCCTTCATGGGAGGCCAGTTCGACGCGGCAGCGTTCCACGCGTACTTCGGGACCTCGCACGACCTCTGGGTGTCGGAGCGGGGTGGCGGGATGGTGTGGGCCGGGACGGCGCCGTACGACGCGGCGCTCGCGATCCGTGCAGGGCAGGCGCGCTACGTGCTGAACGTCTTCTCGGTCGCCTGGGCCACGCAGCGCGCGGAGATGGTGGGTGGCCCCGGTCAGGTGCACGCCGAGGATCTCGTCAAGCAGAACATCGAGGTCCCTTTCGGCTGGTTTCCCCAGCCCGTGTACTTCGCGACCATCGCGCGCCGGCACATGCACGAGTTCGGCACCACGGCCGCCCAGCTCGGTGCGATCGCCGTCGCGTGCCGGCGGCACGCGACGCTCACCCCCGCCGCCGTCATGCACGATCGACCGCTCACGCTCGCGGACTACCTCGCGAGCCCGCCGCTCGTCGACCCGTTCCGCAAGGAGGACTGCTGCCTCATCTCCGACGGTGGCGGTGCCTACGTGATGACCTCGGTCGCGCGCGCACGCGATCTTCGCCAGCCGCTCATCGAGGTGGCGGGGGTCGGTCTCGGCAACTCCTACACCGGCACGTACTGGTCCCAGCAGGGCGCCTTCACCTCGACGCCGCAGGTGTTCGCGGCGCCCGGGGCGTTCGCCATGGCGGGGCTCACCCCCGCCGACGTCGACGTCCTCACCCTCTACGACCCGTTCACGATCGTCGCCCTCATGCAGATCGAGGACATGGGCTTCTGCCGGAAGGGCGAGGGAGGAGCCTTCGTCGAGGGGACGGCACTCCATTTCGACGGCGGCGTGCTGCCCTACAACACCCACGGCGGGATGCTCTCGCATGCCTACGTGCTCGGCATCGCGCACGTGGTGGAAACCGTCCGCCAGGTCCGTGGTGAGGCGGCGGCCCAGGTTTCGGACGCCGAGGTCGGCGTGTATGGCGGCTACACCGGCCCCCAGGCGAGCACCCTCATCTTGAGGCGCCGGTAGTGCGCCAGGATTTCCCTCTTCCCGACGTCACCTGGGAGCCGGCGCGCGAGTTCTGGGCGGGTGCGAGCCGCAGCGAGGTGCTCATCCCGCGTTGCACGGCGTGCGGAGCCTACGCCTGGTACCCGGTCGCCCGGTGCCGGCGGTGCGGCGAGGCCCGGTTCGCGTGGACGCGGATGAGCGGGCGCGGCCGGCTCTTCTCGTGGGTCGTCGTGCACCGTGCCTTTCTCCCCGCCTTCGCCGCCAAGGTGCCCTTCGTTGCCGCGCTGGTCGCGCTCGACGAGGAGCCCGCGGTGCGCCTCGCGACCAACCTGGTCGACTGCGTCCCCGAGGCGCTCGACTTCGACATGCCCGTCCGCGCAGTCTTCCGCCCGCTCCGCTTCCCGGGTGTGGAGCGCGAGGTGATGGCGCCGATGTTCGTTCCGGCGGAAGGGTGATGACCGAGGCCGACGAGCACGCCGTCCCCGACTACCCGACGTTGCTCCGCCTCGATGGGCGCGGCTTCGTGGTGATCGGGGCGGGACAGGGAATCGGCCGGCAGACGGCGCACGCGCTCGCCTCGGTCGGGGCGCGCGTCTTCTGTGTCGACCTCGAGCCCGAGCGCGCCGCCCGGGTGGCGCGCGAGGTGGGGGGCCTTCCGTGGTCGGGTGATGCCCGCGAGCGCCCGGCCGTCGAGCGGATGATCGCCGAGGCCACCCAAGCGCTCGGCAGGATTCACGGCATCGTCGACATCGTCGGGATGGCCCGCTTTGCGGATTTCCTCGATATCCGCGACGAGGACTGGGACTGGGCCTTCGACATGGTCCTGCGCCATGCCTACCTGGCGGCACAGGTGGGAGGCCGGGCGATGACCGCGAGCGGCGGCGGCGTGCTCGTCTTCGTCGCGTCGGTGAGCGGTCTCAGCGCGGCGCCCCGGCATGCGGCGTACGGCGCCGCCAAGGCGGCGCTCGTCGCGCTCGTCAAGTCGCTCGCCGTCGAGCTCGGCCCGCGCGGCGTGCGGGCGAATGCGGTTGCCCCCGGCGTGATCTGGACCCCGCGCGTGTCGGCCTCTCTCGGCGAGGAGGGGCGGAAGCGGAACAGCGCCAACACGCCCCTCGGGCGGGTGGGTCGTCCGGCCGACATCGCCGGCACGATCCTCTTTCTCGTCTCCGACCTGTCGAGCTACCTGACCGGCCAGACGCTGGTGGTCGACGGCGGCGTGGGGCTGCGCGCGAAGTCGCACGAGTCCTCGGTGCTCGGGTTGGCGTCGTCGCAGTTCGCCGGCTCGCCCCCGAGGCACACGCCCCCCGAGCAGTCACCGAGGGTGCAGGCGACGAGGCATAGCAACCGCCGCAGGGACCCCGCAGTACGGTCCGGCCGAGCGTGAGCTACACCGTGGGCTTCGCTAGCACGCCTGCGAGGGCGGGGCGCTCCGCGGCCGCCGGCGAAACGGCCGGGGGCTGCTCGTGATCGCTACCGATGCGCCTCGTCTCGCCGCGGTGCCGCGCGCCTGGCGATCGGAGCCATTCCCCGCGCGTGGCGGGCGACGTGCACGAGCGAATGGCCCATGAGCAGGGCGGCTCCCAGGGCGAGGAACGTGGTGACGATGGGGATGGCCACCGCCGTCCCGGCGACCCGTGCGAGCAGGTATGCGCCGCCACGTTCAGTGCAGCGTGCCGCGGTGTGGCCTGTCCCGGTGACGGGGGGGGATCGCCGCTGGCGCTGCTGAATGAGCATCCTCTCGTTCTCCTTGGCACCTGCCACGGACGGGCGCTGAATACCCTCATTCGGTGTCATCTGTCTAGCTGACAAGGAGTACTGCACTGTCCGCAGCGCATGCCTTGCGAGCCGCCCAAGAAGCTATAGTAGAAAGGTATGATGACGCGACGGCCCTCGGGACACCGTGCGTCATCTCGGGGACGACACCGTCCCGGCGGGCGGCCGCCCGGACGGCCGCCGCGCGCACCACCGGCAGGTGTGTGGACGAGTCCGAGGTGGTCTTCCATGGCCGACCCCGCCCCCGTATGATCACCCTCCCGCTGTCA
>VBLA01000332.1 GCA_005879245.1 Deltaproteobacteria bacterium | reverse complement strand
GATCGCGGGCGTCCTTCGTCTCCGGGCCGTACTGGGCGAGCGCTCGGTCGAGCAGCACGATATTGGCGGCAGCTTGCTTCACCTCGGTGTTCTGCGTGTCGAACGAGCTCTTGGCGGATGCGATCAGCAGGCCGAGGACGAGGGCGGCCGTCGTCCCGAGGAGACCCATCCCCAGCTTCACGACGTCCTTCGAGTCCTGGCTCAGATGATGCTCGGGCAGCACGCCTCGCAGAAACATCCCGAGCAGCGCGCCGCCGAAGACGCACGCGAACGCGATCCAGCCGATCGCCATGGCGCTCACGACGAGCCCCTTCGCGGTACGGTGCCAGGGTAATTCGTCATTCGTTCACGAGCTTCCAGGTGTGGCCTTGCCGACGAGGAACGTCGTGACGCCCGTTGACCGGGGGAGCTTGCCCGCACGTGGTGGGCTGCGACGCCAGCCACGCGCGGCCACCAGCCCTCTGCGGTACCGACCTCGCGCACGCTTCACGATGCTCGCTCTTGGGCTCGATATCTTGCCATTTCGCGCCAGTTTCCAGTCGCGCCGAAGGCGGCTGGCGCGGAATGGCAAGAATCGGTGCAAAGCGGCGACTAGCGTCGGCCGAGCGACTTCATGTCAGAAAGGGTGATCATTCTATGGGGACGCCTCGACGCGGCTTCATGCTCGCTCTGTTCGTCGTGGTGGCATTCGGCGGTCTGCCGTCGCCGGCCTCGTCGCAGACGCCGTCGTCTGCGCCGAGTCTGGCGGAGATCGAGAAGCTCGTCGCTCCGATCGCGCTCTACCCCGACCCGTTGGTCGCGCAGATTTTGCCCGCATCCACCCATCCCGTGCAGGTAGTGGAGGCCGCCCGGGCGCTGGCGGACGGGAGACGGCCGGAAGAGGCGGAGGCGTCGCAGTGGGACCCGAGCGTCCAGGCGCTCCTGTCGTTCCCGACCGTGGTCAAGATGATGAACGCCAAGCTCGAATGGACGACGAACCTCGGACAGGCCGTCGCCGCGAATCAATCGGCGGTCATGGCGGCCATCCAGACCGTTCGGCGCCAGGCGCAGACGGCCGGCAATCTCAAATCGAACGACAAGCAGGTCGTGGTGGTCCAGGGGGGCGGCGACGTGACTACGATCGTGATCCAGCCGGCGAGCCCGCAAGTCATCTACGTGCCGCAGTACGATCCGGTGGCGATCCTCGCCCCGCCGCCGCCGTACTACTACGCCTACGCGGCCGCGCCCCCACCGGCATACGGTCTCATGAGCTTCGGCGTGGGCTTCGCGGCCGGCGCCGCGACGGCCTACGCCTGCGACTGGGGGCACGGCAGCTCCGGGAGCGTCACCGTCAACAACACCTACAAGTACAGCCAGACCAACAACTACAACGCGTACAGCTCCACCAGCACGAATGCCAAGTACAACACCAAGACCGGCGCGTACACCGGATACGACTCCAAGACCGGCACGTACGGCGCGTACAACCCGGAGACGGGGAAGTACGCGACGTACAACCCCTCGACCGGAGCCTACAACAAGAACGGCACCACCGGGACGTACGACAAGGGCAGCTCGACCAGCGCGTCCAACACGAAGACCGGCACGTACTCCGGATACGACTCCAAGACCGGAACCTACGGGGCGTACAACCCGGAGACCGGCAAGTACGGGACGTACAACCCCTCGACGGGCGCCTATAACAAGAGCGGCACCACCGGCACGTACGACAAGCCCAGCTCGACCAGCAGCTCCTCCACCTACCATCCGCCGTCGTCGTCGGACGTCGCACACTCCACGGACGACTACCGTTCCGCGTACCACGGCGGCCAGTCCCCGAGCAGCGCGTACCACGGCGGCTCCGGGGGCGGCTCCGGCAGCTGGGGATCGCACAGCGACGGGTTCCATGGCGGCGGGTACGGCGGTGACGGGTTTCGCGGCGTCGGGGGCGGTGGATGGGGTGCGCGTGAGGCCAGCGCCCGCGGCTCCGAGAGCTTCGGCGGGCGGGGCTTCCGACGCTGATCGATGCCGGGCCGGGTGACAGGGGAGATCAGGCGATGACGAAACCTTGGTGCCACGCCGTCAACGCGCGGTTCGCGATCGCTTCCGTTGCGCTCCTCGTTCTTTCCGGCTGTGCCGGGCGAGCGGCGAAACCGGCCCCCGCGCGCGTGGTGCGTTCGGCGGAAACGGAGAAGCGGTTCCCCGACCCGAGGGTGGCGGTCGATGCGCTGGTGGCGGCGTGCCGAGCGGACGACGAGGCCGCTCTGCTCGCCATCTTCGGTGACGAGGCCAGGTCTCTCGTGAAGACGGGCGATGCCGGCGCGGATCGTGAGCGCTGCAAGAGGTTCGTCGATGCGGCCGAGCAGATGACGCGGCTCGATCCGAAGGGCCCGGACACGCTGCAGCTCGTGGTCGGCTTTGACGACTGGCCGTTCCCCATCCCGCTCGTGAAGGACGCGCGCGGCTGGCGCTTCGACACCGTGGAGGGGGAGCAGGAGATGCTCCGGCGACGGGTGGGCGCGGACGAGCTCGAGGCCATCGCCGTCTGCCGGTCATACGTGCGCGCGCAGGAGGTCTACGCCAGCCGGCCCCGCGACGGCGGAGTGCAGGCGTACGCGCAGAGAATCGTCAGCAACCCGGGCAGGCGGGACGGCCTCTACTGGCCGGCGGCCGGCAAGGGCGACGAGAGCCCCCTCGGCCCGGCGGTCGCCGCGGCGGGCGACTACGCGAAGGGGAAGCGACCGGCGGGGTCGTGGTGGGGCTACTACTTCCGCATCCTCACCGCGCAGGGCCCCGCCGCACCGGGCGGGGCGCAGAGCTACCTGAGAGACGGCCGCATGACGGGCGGCTTTGCGCTCGTCGCCTATCCCGTCGCGTACGGTTCGACGGGGATCATGACCTTCCTCGTCGGCAGGGACGGTCGAGTGTACGAAAGGGACCTGGGCGAGAAGACCGACGAGGCCGTCGAGGAAATGAAGAAGTACGACCCCGACGGCAGCTGGAAGCTCGTGAGCGAGTGACGGCTGACGCCGGTACCCCCCTGAGGAAGATTCTCGCCTTCGCCGCGGTCGTGGAAGTCGGCACCGGTCTCGTCCTGATGATCGATCCCGCGATCGTCGTCACATTGCTGCTGGGCGCGGAGGTCTCGGGTGCAGGGACGCTGCTTGGCCGATGTTTCGGCATCGCGTTGCTTTCGCTGGGATTGGCGTGCTGGCCGAGCCGGCAGCGCGCCGAGAGCGGCTCGCCGGCCTTGCGGGCCATGTTGAT
>VBLA01000331.1 GCA_005879245.1 Deltaproteobacteria bacterium | reverse complement strand
GAAGACGGACGCTCAGAAGGTCGCCCCCAGGCTCACGTGGACTTGCCAGTGCTGGTCGCCGTCGGGCGGCTCGAGCGGAAAGCCGAGATCGATCCGCAGCGGACCGACCGGCGATCGGTAGCGCATCCCGAAACCCGTCCCATAGCGCAAACGGCTGAAGGGCAGGTCGTAGCTCTGGCGGGACACCTGGCCGCCATCGAAGAAGACGGCAGCGCCGAGCTGCTCGGTGATCGGATGGCGGACCTCGACCGAGGCCGCGGCGAGGGAGCGACCGCCGATCGGCTGATCGTTCACCAGCGGGCCGATCCGGCGGCGGCCGTAGCCGCGGACGGAGTCGATGCCCCCGGCGTAGAACCGCTCGAAGAGCGGAATCTCTTGCGTGCCCGGAAAGGGATCCGCGGTGCCGACGCGGACGCGCGCCGCACCGAGCAGGCTCCCGACCAGCCGCTGATACACCCGGCCTTCACCGACGAGGCGGAGGAATCCGAAGTCGCCGCCCAGCACGTCCCCGACCGGCTCGACGGTCGCCCCGGTCACCCAGCCCCGGGTCGGGTCGAGCGGGTCGTCGGTGGTGTTCCAGTCGGCGCCGAATCCGAAGCCGCTCAGCACCCCTTGCGAGGGCGCCGCACCGGGCAGCGCAGCCTTGACCGCGGATGACACCCCGGAGAGGAGATCGTACTCGATCCGGTAGAAGGCATAGCCGGTGATCTGATCGCTCGCTTGCCATTCGAGGCGCGGGCTGAATCTCGAGCGATCGAGGGTGAACGTGTCCTCTTCCTCTTCCTGCTCGGTGAGCAGGAGCCGGGTGCGGTTCTGGCGCCCGGGGAAGTGCGGTTGGAGGAAGTCGGCGGTGAGGGCGCGGTGGATGAAGGAGGCGGTGGCGGAGAAGCCGAGCTGGCGCGCTCCGCCGAGGAAGTCGTAGTCGCGCCAGCTGGCGAGGCCGCGCACCTGCTCCTCCGTGTCGTAGCCCACTCCGAGGCGCACCTCGCGCTTCGGCGCCTCGGTGACCCGGACGCGCACGGTCACGTCGGAATCGCCACTCCGATCCTCGTCGAGCCGCACCGTGTGGAAGAGGCTCAGGTTGAGCAGGTTCGTACGGGTGCGGTCGACGCGGCTCTGCCGGAAGGGGTCGCCCGGATCGTAGGCCAGCTCGCGCCGGACGACCGCCGGATCGACGGCCTTCGTGCCCCTCACGTGCGTTTCGCCGAAGACGCACGGGGGCCCGCTCTCGACCTGGTAGCTGACCGTCGCGGTGTCGTGCTCGAGGTCGAGCTGCGCCTGCTTCTCGACCGCGACGCGCGCGTAGCCGTGCTCACGGTAGTAGGTGCGGAGGTAGACGTGGGCACGATTGTAGGCATCCTCGGTGAAGACGCGACCCGCGACGATCGGCAGGTGCTCGAGCACGAGCGTGCGCTCGGCGGCCGGGAGCTCGGTGCCGCCGAGGGCCACGTCCACCCGCTCGACGTGGACGGGCAGCCCCTCGTCCACGTAGACCACCGCGGTGAGCGCGTCCCCCTTGGCGGGCAGCTCGATGTCGTGCGCGATGCGAACGTGATAGTAGCCGTGGCTGCGATAGAGACGGCTGAGCCGCTCGAGATCCGTGCGGAACGCCACGGGGTCGAAATCGGGCAGGCGGCGCCAGGGGGCGAACCAGGGCCGGGGCTTGGTCGCCATCACGTGCCCCAGGTCGGCCGTGCGGACCGCTCGCGTCCCCCGGAACCGCACCGCACGGAGCTTCCACTCGCGTGCGGCATCGAGGGCATCGAGCTGCACGGCCCGGAGGGGTAGCGGGCGGAGTGCCGCGACGAGCAGGAGAAGCCCCGCGAGACGCCGCATGGCGTGCACTCGTAACAGCCCGGGGCCGAACTGCAACCAGCGGCTGTCCGCGCTCTTGACCTGGGAGGCGCGGACGCGGATCCTAAGGGATGCGGGCCGGAGCCCGGTCGACCGGGAGTTTCCCCCCGCCAGGAGGCGGAAGGATGGCGAAGGACAGCCTCACCGTCATCGACAATCGGAGCGATCGCCGCTTCGAGGTGCCGATCGAGAACGGCGCGATCCGCGCGACCGATTTGCAGCAGATCCGGGTCACGCCCGACGGCCCGGGGCTCGTGTCGTACGACCCGGCCTTCATGAACACCGCGTCGTGCAAGAGCCGCATCACGTACATCGACGGCGATGCCGGTGTGCTGCTCTATCGCGGCTACCCGATCGAGCAGCTCGCCGAGCGGAGCACCTTCCTCGAGACCGCCTACCTGATCGTCAAGGGAGAGCTGCCCACCGCGGAGCACCTCCGCCAGTGGACGCACAACATCACGCTGCACACGATCGTCCACGAGAACATCAAGAACTTCATGGACGGCTTCCGGTACGATGCCCATCCGATGGGGATGCTGGTCGCGACGGTGGGTGCGCTCTCGACCTTCTACCCCGATGCGAAGCAGATTCACGATGCGACATCCCGGCGGATTCAGACCCACCGGCTGCTCGCCAAGATGCCGACGATCGCCGCCTTTGCCCACCGGCACTCGATGGGCATGCCCTACGCCTACCCGGACAACGACCTCTCCTACCCCGGCAACTTCCTCAACATGATGTTCAAGATCACCGAGCTCAAGTACCGGCCGAATCCGACCCTCGAGCACGCGCTCGACGTGCTCTTCATCCTGCACGCCGACCACGAGCAGAACTGCAGCACCAACGCCATGCGGTCGATCGGCAGCTCGCAGGTGGATCCGTTCTCGGCCCTCGCGGGCGCCTGCGCGGCGCTCTACGGACCGCTCCACACCGCGTCTACAAGAACTTCGACCCGCGCGGGAAGGTCATCAAGCGGCTCGCGGAGGAGGTCTTCGACCTGACGGGCCGGAATCCCCTCACCGACATCGCCATGGCGCTCGAGCGGATCGCCCTCCAGGACGACTACTTCATCCAGCGGAAGCTCTACCCCAACGTCGACTTCTACTCCGGGGTCATCTACCAGGCGATGAAGTTCCCGGTGGACATGTTCCCCGTCCTCTTCGCCATCCCACGGACCGCGGGCTGGATCGCCCAGTGGCTGGAGATGGTGCAGGACGAGGAGCAGCGGATCGCGCGTCCCCGGCAGCTCTACCTGGGCGAACAGCGCCGCGACTACGTTCCGCTCGACGCGCGGCAACCGAGCTCCGCGGCCTGAGTGTCCGGCCGGCTGTCCGGGGCCGGCCGACGGAGCCCCGTCGCGGGCTCACGCGCTCGGCGGCTTCGCGAGGTGGGGATCCATGCCCGCCGCCCGGCAGAGCTCGCCGTCGCTCTCCTAGGCGCGGGCCGTCGGGGCGTCGCCGGCATGGTCGGCGAGATCGGGGGGGATGCGAAGCGTGAAGTGAAACGTCGCCCCCTGGCCGACGTCGCTCTCGACCCAGATCCGGCCGCCCATCAGGGCCACCAGGCGCGTGCAGATGGCGAGGCCGAGACCGGTGCCCCCGTAGGCTCGCGTCGTCGAGCCGTCGGCCTGGGTGAAGGCGTCGAAGATGAGGACGTGCTTCTCGCGAGGAATGCCGATCCCCGTATCGGAGACCGTGCAGTGGAGACCGGTCTGCCCGTCCAGGCCGATGCGCACGACGACCTCGCCGCGCTCCGTGAACTTGATCGCATTGCCGACCAGATTCACGATGATCTGTCGGAGCCGTCCTGGATCGCCGACGACTCGGTGGGGCACCGTGCCGGCCACGTGATAGGCGAGCTCGAGGCCCTTCTGCTGGGCCTGCAGGGTGAGGGGCTTCAGCGCCTCGGACACGGTGTCGCGGAGCCGGAAGGGCACGGCTTCGATCTC
>VBLA01000330.1 GCA_005879245.1 Deltaproteobacteria bacterium | reverse complement strand
GCGTAGCGCGGCTCGTTCAACCGGAGGTCGGCGGTCACGATGGCGGGCAGGGGGGTCGCCAGCGTCTCCAGCCCCCCGTCGACCTCGCGTGTCACCTTGGTCGAGCGCTGATCACCGCCCAGCTCCACCTTCGAGGCGAACGTCGCCTGGGGCCAGCCGAGCAGCTCCGCCAGCATCTGGCCAACGCAGTTCGAATCATCGTCGATCGCCTGCTTGCCGAGGACCACCAGCTCGGGCTTCTCCTGCTCGACGAGCTTCTGCAGCACGCGGGCGACGGCGAGCGGCTCGAGCGCCTGGTCGCTCAGCACGAGGATGGCGCGATCGGCGCCCATCGCGAGCCCTGTCCGGAGCTGCTCCTGCGCCGTCTTCAGCCCGATCGAGACGAGCACCACCTCCGTGCCGCTCACCTTCTCCTTCAGCCGGAGCCCTTCCTCGATCGCGATCTCGTCGAAGGGGTTGATCACCCACTTGACGTTGTCGGTCGTGATACCGACACCATCCGGTGCGATCTTCACCACCGTTTCCGGATCGGGCACCCGCTTGACGGTCACGAGGATCTTCACGCTCGGGGTCTCCTTGAGGGCCGCGGCACCGCGGCAGGCACGGTCCTTACACAGCGCGGCATCGGGAAGTCAATCAACACCGACCCCGGCGCGGGCTCAGCCCTGTGCTTCTCGTCGTCCGAGGTCGAAGCCGAGACGGCTGGAGAGCTCGCGGCCCGCCTTCAGGACGAGCGGCGCAACTTCCTTCTCGATGCGCTCGTTGGTGAGCCGCGAGGCCGGCGCCGCGACCGCGAGGGTGCCGACGACGTTCCGCGTGTAGTCGCGCACGGGCACCGCGACCGCCCGGATGTCCTCCACGTGTTCCCCCATGTCGACCGCATACCCGCTCGTCGTGATCGAGCGGAGCTGCTGGAGGAGAGTCTGGCGATCGACGACGGTGCGCTCCGTGAAGCGCGACAGGCCGTCGGGCAGCAGGGCGCGGAGCTCGTCCTCGGACTCGAAGGCAAGATAGGCCTTGCCCGCCGCCGTCGCGTGGAGCGGCAGCGTCTCCCCGAGCTGCGAGACGATGCGGACGGGCCGATCGGCCTCCATCACCTCGACCGGGACGACCCCGGCGCGGCGGAGCACCGCGACGTAGGCCGTCTCCCGCACCTGCCGCACGAGCTCACCCATGATGGGGCGCGCCTGGCGCAGGAGCCCCATGTGCTGCACGTAGCTCTGACCCAGCTGGAGACAGCGGATGCCGAGGCGATAGTTCTCCGTTGCCCGGTTCTGCTCGATGTAGCCGCGCGACTCGAGCGTCGCGAGCAGGCGGAAGACGTTGTTCTTGTGGAGCTTCAGGCGCTTGGAGAGCTCCGTCACCCCGAGCTCCTCGGCCTCGCCGCTGAACTGCTCGAGGACGTCCAGGCAGTGGGCGACCGACTGGATGATGTAGTTGGATTTCTCGCGCCGCACGATCGAATATCCAGAAAAGCCGTTTTAGGCTATGTCGGGCTACCCGGGTAGTCAACGCCGGTCTCGTCCCCTCAAGTGCGCGGAATGCCTGGGCGCGCGGAACGCTTGGGCGAACTGGACGGCCGCGACAGCAATGGCCTTCCCGGATCGCCGAACGGCGTCTTGACCGGACCCGTATTGAAAAGGGCGTCGGCCCGTTCCTATCTAGGGGCGCGTCGAACCCCCTGAAAGGAGCCGCGCCCTGATGGATGTGCAGACGGAGATGATCGAGGTCCCCCCTTCTGGCGGGATGACGTGCTTTATCGCCCGCCCGACGGGAGCGGCACGCGCGCCTGGGATCCTCGTCATCCAGGAGGCGTTCGGGCTGAACGGGCACATCCAGGACGTGGCGCGGCGGATCGCCGCCGAGGGCTACGTCGCCCTCGCGCCCGACCTCTACTGGCGGGCCGGCCAGCGACGCACGGTCGGCTACGATCAGATCGGGGAGGCGATCGCGCTCATGCAGGGCGTGAGCGACAAGGACATCGTCGCGGACGTGGGCAGCGCCATCGGCTACCTCGAGCGGCAACCCTTCGTCCGATCCGACCGGATCGGCATCACCGGGTTCTGCATGGGTGGCCGCGTGAGCTACCTCGCCGCCTGCGAGCTCCCGGAGAAGATCAAGGCGTCGGCTCCCTTCTACGGAGGCGGCATCCCGATCGACAAGACGCCAAAGCTCCGCGCTCCGGTCCTCGCCTTCTTCGGCGAGAAGGACGCCTTCATCCCACTCGACTCCGTCGAGCAGCTGAAGGACGAGCTCGCCCGCACCGGCAAGCAGGCCGAGGTGATCGTTTATCCGGGTGCGGACCATGGCTTCTTCTGCGACGAGCGCGCTTCCTACCAGGCCGAGGCGGCGCGCGACGCGTGGGAGCGCCTGAAGCGCTTCTTCGCAGCGCACCTCCAGGGCTGAGCCGGGGATGCGTGTCCTCCTCGTCGGGCAGGCGGCATTCGCGGAGCAGGTGCTGAGCCGCCTCGAGGAGGCGGGTGATGGGGTCGCCGCGGTCATCTGTCCGCCGGACGCGGGGGAGAAGCCGGATCCTCTCAAGGCGGCCGCGGTCGCGCGCGGCATTCCCGTGCATCAGTTTCGCTCCCTCAAGGTGCCCGAGGCGAGACGAGCCTTCGAGGAGGCGGCCGCCGACCTCGCGGTGCTCGCGTACGTGACGCAGATCGTGCCGGAGCCCCTCCTCGCCATCCCCCGCCTGACGAGCATCTGCTTTCACCCCTCGCTGCTGCCTCGCTACCGAGGTGGGAGCGCGATCGCCTGGCAGCTGATCCGGGGCGAGACGCGGACGGGGGTGACCGTCTTCTGGCCCGACGCGGGCATCGACACGGGCCCCATCTTGCTCCAGCGCGAGGCGACGATCGGTCTCGACGACACCGCCGGGACCCTCTACTACCGGACGCTCTTTCCCCTGGGGGTCGAGACCGTGCTCGACGCCGTCGCGCTAGTGCGTTCGGGCCGCGCACCCCGTCTCCCTCAGGACGAGTCACGGGCGAGCCACGATCCGCTGTGCGGCGATCAGCATGCCGCGATCGACTGGACGCGTCCCGCCGGCGAGGTACACGACCTGATCCGCGGCTGTGATCCCCAGCCCGGCGCGCACACGACCTGGCGCGGGAGCCGTCTCCGTTTCTACGAGCCGCACCGGCTCGCGGGCCCCGTCGACGCCGCCCCCGGGACCGTAGTGGCCATCGGCCCAGAGGGCCTCACCATCGCTGCCTCCAACGGGGCCGTGCGCGCCGCCCGCGCCCGTGACGGCGGGCAGAAAGGCGCGGCGGCGGAGGTCGCACGCGTAGTTGGCCTCGAACCCGGCGTCAGCCTGGGCCAGCGGTAACCCCAGTACCCAAACGCGTAGCCCGCGAAGCGGGCGAGCGCTGAACGAGCCCCGGTGCCGCTCCGTTTGCCGAGCGCGGCTTTGCCGCGCTCGGCACGGCCGA
>VBLA01000362.1 GCA_005879245.1 Deltaproteobacteria bacterium | reverse complement strand
CCATCGAGAGGAGGCCCGCGACCTCGGAGGGGAAGTCGTACTCGTGGACGAGCGCGCCCGAGTCGAGATCGAAGGCGAGGAGGCGGGGCTGACCCCACCCGTAGTGGGCATAGTCGAGCGCCCAGAGGCGACCCTGCCCGTCGATGCGGAGCGCGAGCACGGATTGGTAGCGCCCCTGGGAGGCCTGGTCGGGATAGGGGACGGGCTTCCCGCCGACCAGCTCGGCCACCGCGATCGGTGGATCACCGCCGGGGTGGAAGCTGAAGAAGACACGCCCCGTCCGCGAGACGGCGATGTTCCCC
>VBLA01000361.1 GCA_005879245.1 Deltaproteobacteria bacterium | reverse complement strand
GCCGGGAGGACCGGCGCCGTGGTCCGGTCCTCGAGCCGCACGCCGCCACAGGCGGCGACGAGCAGGAGCGCGGGAAGCGTCGCGGGGCGCCAACGTCGCATGGGGCGGCCCAGTAGCACGGAACGCCCCTCCGAACCCAGCGCTTCGCTCTTGCCGGCCGCGCGACGTCTCGTGTAGCTTCGCGCGTCGATGTATCTCGACTACACGCCCGAGCAGCGGCAGCTCCGGGAGGAGCTGCGCGCCTACTTCGCGCAGCTCCTGACGCCGGAGCTCCAGGCCGAGCTCTCCTGGAAGGAGGGCGGCGGGCCGCTCTACCGCCACGCGCTCCGCCAGATGGGCCGGGACGGGTGGCTGGGCGTTGGCTGGCCGCAGGAGTACGGGGGGCAGGGTCGCTCGCCGATCGAGCAGTTCATCTTCACCGACGAGGTCCAGCGCGCCGGCTTCCCCCTCCCCTTCCTCACCCTCAACACGGTCGGTCCGACGATCATGGAGTACGGCACACCGGAGCAGAAGGCCCTCTTCCTCCCCCGCATCCTCGCCGGCGAGTGTCACTTCGCGATCGGCTACTCGGAGCCGGGGGCGGGCACCGACCTCGCCTCGCTCCGCACGCGTGCCGTGCGCGACGGCGACCACTACGTCATCACGGGCAACAAGGTCTTCACCAGCCTCGCCGAGCACGCCGATTACATCTGGCTCGCCGCACGCACCGACCCGAGCGCCCCGAAGCACAAGGGCATCTCGATGCTCATCGTCGACACGCATCTCCCCGGCTACAAGTGCACGCCCATCTGGACCATGGCGGGGGTGCGCACGAACGCGACCTTCTACGAGGACGTACGGGTGCCCGCCTCGGCGCTCGTCGGCCGCGAGAACGAGGGGTGGTGGCTGATCACGAGCCAGCTGAACCGCGAGCGGATCGCGCTCTCGCCGGTCGGCCCCATCGAGCGGATGCTCGGCGACGTGCGGCGCTGGGCGGAGGAGACGCGGCTCGGCGACGGGCACCGCGTGATCGACCAGGAATGGGTACGCTTGAAGCTGGCGCGCGTGCGCGCGCGCTGGGAGGCCCTGAAGCTCCTCGTCTGGCGCCAGGCCTGGTGCATGACCCAGGGGAGCCTCAACTTCGCCGACGCCTCCGCGGTCAAGGTCTACGCCAGCGAGTTCTACGTGGAGGCGTACCGCGACCTGATGGAGGTCATCGGCCAGCGCGGCTACCTGAAGGAGGGCTCGCCGGAAGCGGTTCTGGGCGGCCGGCTCGAGTTCATCTATCGCGCCACGCTGATCCTCACCTTCGGCGGCGGGACGAACGAGATCCAGCGCGACATCATCGCCATGGCGGGCCTGAAGATGCCCCGCTCCCTGCGCTGAGGGTGGGACGATGGACTTCGCGTTCACCGAGGAGCAGGAGGCGTTGCGCGACCTCGCCCGGAAGATTCTCGGCGACCACACCGCGCACGACCGTCTGAAGGAGATCGAGAAGGGCCCCGATTGGTTCGATCACGAGCTCTGGACCGAGCTCGCCAAGGCGAACCTCCTCGGCGTGGCCCTGCCCGCGACGGTCGGTGGGAGCGGCCTCGGATTCCTCGAGCTCTGCGTGTTCCTCGAGGAAGTCGGGCGCGCAGTGGCGCCCGTTCCGGTGTGGCCGACGCTTCTCCTCGGCGCCCTTCCCGTGAGCCAGTTCGGCACCCGAGAGCAGCGCGAACGGCTCCTCCCGAAGGTCGTGAGCGGCGAGGTCATCCTCACGGCTGCGCTCCACGAGGCCACGTCCGAGGACCCGGCGGCACCCGAGACGACGGCCCGATCCGAGGGGCGCGGCTGGCGGCTCGATGGGGTCAAGGTGTGCGTTCCGGCGGCGCATCTCGCGGCACGCGTCCTCGTCCCCGCCCGGACGGGCGACGCCACGGTCGGCCTCTTTCTCCTCGACCCGCACGCCCCCGGCGTGGAGCTCGCCCGCCAGGCGACCACCAACGGGGAGCCACAGTACCGGCTCGCCCTCACGGGGGCGCCGGTCACGGAAGCCGACGTGCTCGGCGATCCCACGGACGGCCGTCCCCTCCTCGCCTGGATCGTCGAGCGGGCGATGGCCGGGCTCTGTGCCCTGCAGGCCGGCGTCACCGCACGCGCGCTCGAGATGACGGCGCAGTACACCACGACGCGCGAGCAGTTCGGGAAACCGATCGCCACCTTCCAGGCCGTGGCGCAGCGCGCCGCGGACGCCTACATCGACGTCGAGGCGATGCGCTGGACGATGTGGCAGGCCGCCTGGCGCCTGGGCGCGGGGCTGCCGGCCGCCGAGGAGACCGCGATCGCGAAGTTCTGGGCGGCCGACGGCGGCCACCGCGTCACCTATGCCGCCCAGCATCTCCACGGCGGCATCGGCCTCGACCTCGACTACCCGGTCCACCGTTTCTACCTCTGGGCGAAGCAGATCGAGCTGACGCTCGGCTCGGCGACGCGCCAGCTCATCCGCCTGGGGACGATGGAAGGATAGGCGTGTTCTGGCGCGGCGTCCCTGCGGTCCGCCCCGAGCGCCCCTCGGTCAGCGTCATCCGGCCGAACCTCCTCGTCGGGGAGTACCCGAACCCCGAGGACGTCGCCTGGCTCCGTGACGCGCACGGCGTGACGACCGTGCTGAGCCTGCAGGACGACGCCGATCTCGCGAGCAAGAACCTCGAGCTCCGGGATCTCGAGCGGGCGTACCGGCGTGAAGGGCTCGCCTTCCACCGCGTGCCGGTCCCCGACGGCGCGACGCAGGTGCTCGCCGACCGCCTACCGGCGATCGTCACCCTGCTCGCCGAGCTCGTCGCGCGCGGCGCGCGCGTCTACCTCCACTGCAACGCCGGGATGAACCGTGCGCCGACCGTGGCGATCGCCTACCTCCATACCCAGGAGGGGCTGCCGCTGGCCGCCGCACGCGACGACGTGAAGGCGCAGAGGCCCTGCGTGCCCTACATGCGCGTGCTCGAAGCCCAGTATGGGCCGCGCGTCTGAGCCTCCGGCACCCCCTCACGCTGCGGCTGGTTCCGGAGTAGAGGCGCGCACCGAAGCGTTGCGGGCGCTCTTGGCGCGTCAGCGCGGCAGG
>VBLA01000360.1 GCA_005879245.1 Deltaproteobacteria bacterium | reverse complement strand
CCCCCACACCGAGGCGCGATCCACCGCGGAGCCGACAGTCGTCGGCGTCGGCGCCTCGGCCGGCGGGCTCGAGGCGTTCTCGCAACTCCTGCAGGCGCTTCCGGACGACTCGGACCTGGCGCTGGTCCTCGTGCAGCATCTGGCGCCTCAGCACGAGAGCGCGCTGCCGAGCCTCCTCGGCGCGAAGACGCGGCTCTTGGTGCACCAGGTGACCGACGGAATGCATATCGAGCCGGGGCACGTGTACGTGATTCCCCCCAACGTGCAGATGGGGATCACGGACGGCGAGCTGCACCTGGCCCCCCGCCCCGGTGACCGCACGCAGTACACGCCGATCGACTTCTTCCTCCGCTCGCTCGCTCACTCCGCGGAGAACCGGGCGATCGGCGTGATCCTCTCCGGGACGGCATCGGACGGGGCCATCGGCGTGCGCGAGATCAAGGCCGTGGGCGGCATCACCATCGCCCAGGTGCCCGAGACCGCGAAGTACGACGGCATGCCGCGCGCCGCCATCGCCACCGGGATGATCGATCTCGTCCTCTCGCCAGCAGAGATCGCCACCGAGCTCGTGAAGATATCCCGCCACGCGTACCTGAGGCAGCCGTGGCCCCCGACGACCGAAGCGGGCCTCGTCCTCGACGACGAGCAGCTCGAGCGCGTCTTCACCATGCTCCACGCCTCGAGCGGGGTCGACTTCCGGCACTACAAGTTGCCGACCATGAAGCGCCGGATCCAGCGCCGTATGGCGCTCCAAAAGCTCTCCGGGTTCGCGGAATACGTCAAGCACCTCCAGGAGCACCCAACCGAGATCGAACACCTCTACCATGACATCCTGATTCACGTGACGCGCTTCTTCCGCGAGCCCGAGTCGTACGAGGCCCTGGCGACCCACGTTCTTCCCGCGCTCCTGGAGAAGCGCGGCGAGAGCGACCCGATTCGCGTATGGGTGCCGGGATGCTCCACCGGGGAGGAGGCGTACTCGGTCTCGATGACTCTCGCCGAGTTCCTCGAGAAGGAGAAGAAGGGCGGCCTCCCGATCCAGATCTTCGGCACGGACATCAGCGAGGCCGCCATCGGCTTCGCGCGGAACGGCATCTACCCCGAGAGCATCTCGGCGGACGTCTCGCCCGAGCGCCTGCGCCACTTCTTCAGCAGTGCGGACGGCACCTACCGCATCAGCAAGGCCGTACGCGACACCTGCGTCTTCGCCCGCCAGGACGTGACGCGCGATCCCCCGTTCTCGCGCCTCGACCTGATCCTCTGCCGCAACGTGCTCATCTACATGAGCTTGGCTCTCCAGCGGCGCCTGATGAACATCTTCCACTACGCCCTCAAGCCGAGCGGGTTCCTCATGCTGGGACACGCCGAGACGATCGGCCCGCATGTGGAGCTCTTCGAGCTGACCGACAAGAAGCACCGGGTCTATCGGAAGAAGCTCACGACCGTGCCGGACAAGGTCGGCTTCCCGGTCGACTATGTGGCCGCGCCGACACTGGGTCCGACACGCGGTGGAGAAGGCCGCGAAACGGGCAGGATCCTCCGCCGCGAAGTGGACAATCTGATGCTCGACCGCTATGCCCCACCGGGCGTCGTCGTCGACCCGACCATGCAGATCGTCCAGTTCCGCGGGCAGACCGGTCCTTACCTGGAAGCGGCGCCGGGCGAAGCCAGCCTGAACCTGATGCGCATGACGCGCGAGGGGCTCGCCCATGGTATCAGAAAGGCCCTCAACGAGGCCCAGCAGGGGGGTGTGCCTGTCCGCAAGGAGGGCTTGCGCGTCAAGTCGAATGACCACTGGCGCGACCTGAGCGTGGAGGCCGTCCCGCTCACCGTCGACGGGAAGATGCACTTCCTCGTCCTCTTCGACGAGGAGCCCGAGAAACGTCGGTCTCCACGCCAACGCGCGCCGGGCAAGGCTGACGGCCGGCCGGCCCCCCGGCGCGAGGGACCGCGCGTTGGCGAGCTCGAGCGGGAGCTGGCTGCGAACCGCGAGCACCTGCAGTCGACCATCCAGGAGCTCGAGGCGGCGAACGAGGAGCTGCAATCGGCGAACGAGGAGGCGCTGTCGGGCAACGAGGAGCTGCAGAGCACGAACGAGGAGCTGGACACCGCCAAGGAGGAGCTCCAGTCGACCAACGAGGAGCTCAACACGGTGAACGAGGAGCTGCACGGCCGCAACGATGAGCTGAGCCGGGTGAACAGCGACCTCACGAACCTGCTCGCGAGCGTGCAGATCGCCATCGTGATCGTGACCATCGAGCTCCGTATCCGCCGCTTCACGCCGATGGCCGAGAAGATCCTGAACCTGATCCCGGGAGACGTGGGACGGCCGATCGGGAACATCAAGCCGAACATCGACTGTCCAGACCTGGAGCAACTCTGCGCGCAGGCGGTCGACACCATGGCCGTGTACGAGCGCGACGTCCAGGACCTGAGCGGCCGCTGGTTCGCGCTCCGCGTCCGGCCGTACAAGAACCTGGAGAACCGCATCGACGGCGGGTGAAAACGGTGAACCCCGCCTTCTGCCAGATGTTCCGGGTCTCACGGGCAGAGACCGAGCAGAGGTTCATCTACCACCTCGGCAGCGGCCAGTGGAACATACCGAAGCTGCGGCTGCTCCTCGAAGAGGTGCTGCCGGAGAATCACTCCTTCGAGGGCTTCGAGGTGGAGCACGATTTCCCGGAGATCGGTCGGAAGAAGATGCTGCTCAACGCCCGGCGCATCGAAACCCAGGTGCAAGGTGAGGCGTTGATGTTGCTTGCCATGGAGGACGTGACCGAGCGGTGACGGCGCGACGCCGACGCCGCGGGGGGGGTGCGATGGTGGATCCGCTCGAGCGGATGACGAGGGGGCAGCTGATCGCAGAGCTTCGCAAGCTCGGCGCCGAGCGCAGGCGTGACACCAAGCTCGAGCGGCTCGTCCACGACCTCAGAGTCCACGAGGAGCAAGTCCAGCTCCAGCAGGACCAGCTCATGGAGGCGCAGCACATGCTCGAGGCGTCGCGGGATCGGTACGCCGATCTGTACGACCATGCACCCCTCCCGTACGTCACCCTGGACCGGAACGGGGTCATCGAGGACATCAACCTGACGGGCGCGGAGCTGCTCGGGCGCACTCGGCCCTTGCTCGCCGGGAGACCCCTCCGGCTCTATGTGGACGAGGCCGATCGCCGGACGTTCCTGGATCACATGCGGCGCTGCCGCGGCGGTGTATCCCCGGTGACCACCGAGCTGAAGATCAAGACGGAAAAAGGTGCCGTCCTCGTCCAGCTGCATAGCCGACGCGCTGCAGGCTCTGGGAAGGACGCGGTCGGCTACCGGACGGCGATCGTCGACCTGACGGCCCGCCTCGAAGCCGAGGAGACCCGGTTGCGAGCGCGGGAAGAGCGCGAGCGTCTCCTGAAGGAGGAAGAGCGTCTGCTGGTCGCCAGCGAGGCGAAGGATCAGTTCCTCGCCACGTTGAGCCACGAGCTCCGCACACCCCTTATCTCGAGACGCGCCTCATTGACGACATGCTCGACCTGACGCGGGTTACGAGGGGCGAGCTGTCGATGAAACCCGAGATCCTGGACGTTCACGCGGTCCTGCAGGAGGTGGTGGAGTTGTGCGGGAACGGGCGGCCTGCCGGAGTTCGGGTCACCGCGGCGCTCGCGGCGCCGGCACACCACGTGCGCGCGGATCCGGCCAGGCTCCTGCAGGTCTTCTGGAACTTGTTGCGGAACGCCTTTCAGAGCACCCCCACCGACGGCGAGGTGACGCTGCGTTCGTCGAATGACGACGCCGGGCGGGTGAGAGTGGTGGTCGAAGATACCGGAGGAGGCATCGAAGCGGGCGACCTCGAACGCATCTTCCGGCCGTTCTACCAGGGCAGGGCGGCGGGTGATCGATCCGGACACCTCGGGCTCGGCCTCGCGATCGCCAAGTCGGTGATCGAAGCGCACGGTGGACGGATCACGGCCGCGAGCGAAGGCAAGGGAAGCGGGGCGCGTTTCACCGTCGAGCTACCGACCGTGGCCGTGGAAGAAGCGCGGCCTCCCGCCCCGGAAGCCGGATCGCTCGCCTCGTCGGGGGTCTCCATCCTCCTCATCGAGGATCACCCGGACACCGCGCTTGCCGTGTCCGAAGCCCTTCGCCTCGAGGGCTACGACGTCTCGGTGGCCGGGTCGGTCGCCGCAGCCCTCGAGCGCGCCCTGGAACCCTACGACGTCGTCATCAGCGATCTCCGCCTGCCCGACGGCAACGGAATCGATCTCCTGCGACAGCTTCGCTCGGCGCGCCCCGTGAAGGCGATCGCGCTCTCCGGCTTCGGCTCGGAGAAGGATGTCCGCGCGTGCAAGGAGGCCGGCTTCGACGAGCACCTGACGAAGCCCGTCGCCCTCGAGACGCTGACCCGAACGATCGAGAGCCTGATGGCCCACGCGGAGGCAGCGACGAAGCGGCTCGTGACGCCGCGGCGGGGATAGCCCCCTCAGACGAGCGTCGCGACGAGCTTGCGCGTGGCGGCCGCCGGGTCGGGCGCACCGAGGATCGCGCGGATGACGGCGACCCCCGCCGCCCCAGCCGCGCGCACCGCCGGCACCTGCCGCACCGTGATGCCGCCGATCGCGAGCACCGGCACCGCCGCCGCGCCGACCGCCGCGGCGAGCGCCGCGGGCCCGACGGCCGTCTTCCCCGGCGTCGCGTACACGGCGCCGAAGAAGGCGAAGTCGGCACCGATGAGGGCGCGGAGCTCGTCGGGCGCGTGCGTCGACACGCCGATCAGGCCCTCGGGCCCGACGAGGCTCCGCGCCACCGCCACCGGCACCGAGGTCCCGCCGAGATGGACGCCGTCGGCGCCCACCGCGAGCGCCACGTCGATCCGGTCGTTCACGAGGAGGAGCGCGCCCGTCCGCGCGGTCGCGGTCCGGAGCTGCTCGGCGATCTCGAGGAGCTGCCGGCCGGGCAGGTCCTTCTCGCGGAGCTGGACGGCGGGGAGCCCGGCGTCGAGCGCCGCGGTCACGACCGCGACGAGCTCCCGTCCCTCCGTCGCGTGGCGGTCGGTCACGAGGACGAGGGAAGGAATCGGCGTCACGCGCGTGCGGACAGGATCGAAATGCCGTATGCCTCGAACGCGGGGTCGCTCGTGACCATCTTCATTCCCTCGCGCCGGGCCTGGGCGATCAGCAGGCGGTCGAAGGGGTCGGTGTGGTGGTGGGGTAGGGCCGCGACCTCGAGCGCGTGCTCCACGGTGATCGGGAGAGGACGAAAGTGACTCCGCTCGATCTCGCGCGGGAGGCATTTCTCGGGAGGCTCCCCCAGGTCGAGCCGCCCGAGTGCCACCTTGATGACGATCTCCCACGCCGTCGCGGCGCTTACCCAGACGAGGTTGCGAGGTTCAGCGATGGATGCGGCCGCACGACGCCCCAACCTCCGGTCGCCGCCGAGCCACCAGAGGAGGGTGTGCGTGTCGAGGAGTAGGTTCACCGCCCGGCGACGAGGGCGCGCGCCAGGACGTTGGGCAAAGGCGCATCGAAGTCGGGGCCCATCCGGATGCGACCGCGGAGCGTCCCTGACTTGCGCGGCCCCGCGAGCTGCTCGAGCGGCACGAGACGCGCGATCGGCTTGCCGCTGCGGGCGATCAGGATCTCCTCTCCGCCGGCGGCCTGCTCGACGAGTCGAGAGAAGTGGGTCTTCGCCTGATGGATGTTGACGGTTTTCATATGGACTAGACTTAGTCTAGTCCGAATAGACCCGGATCATCAAGCCGCCCTAGCGGATGACGCCCTCGAGCGGGCTCGACGCGGTCGCGTAGAGCTTCGCGGGGATGCGCCCGGCGAGGAACGCCTTCCGCCCTGCCTCGACCCCCTGCCGCATCGCCTCGGCCATCAGGATCGGGTCCCTGGCGCCCGCGATGGCGGTGTTCATGAGCACGGCGTCGCAGCCGAGCTCGAGCGCCTCGGCGGCATGCGACGGCGTGCCGACGCCGGCGTCGACGATCACCGGCACCCGGCTCTGCTCGACGATGATGCGGAGGTTGTAGGGGTTCCGGATGCCGAGCCCCGAGCCGATCGGCGCGGCGAGCGGCATGACGGCGGGGCAGCCGAGGTCCTCGAGGCGCTTGCAGGCGACCGGGTCGTCCGTGACGTAGGGCAGGACCTGGAAGCCCTCCTTCAGGAGCACGCGCGCCGCCTCGATCGTCGCCGGGACGTCGGGGAAGAGCGTCCGTTCGTCGCCGATCACCTCGAGCTTCACGAGCGTCCCGATCCCCGCCTCGCGGGCGAGCCGGCAGGTGCGGATCGCGTCCTCCGCCGTGTAGCAGCCGGCGGTGTTGGGGAGGATCGTGAAGCGGTCGAGGGGCAGGTGATCGAGGAGGTTCTCCTTCCCGGGATCGGTGATGTTCACGCGGCGGACGGCCACGGTCACGATCTCGGCGCCCGACGCCTCGACCGCGCGCCGCGTCTCCTCGAACGACCGGTACTTGCCCGTCCCGACGATGAGCCGCGAGCGATACTCGCGACCCGCCAGCGTGAAGGCATCGTTCATCGACATCGCTTCACCCGCCCCCGACGAAGTGGATCACCTCGACCGTGTCCCCGTCGTGGAGCACGGTCGAGCCGTACTCGGCGCGCGGCACCACGGCGCGATTCACCTCGACCGCGATCCGGCGCGGGCCGAGGCCGAGCGTGCCCACCAGGTCGGCGACCGTCGCGCCCGCGGCGAACGTTCGCGGCTCCTCATTCAGGACGATTTGCACGATGACGCACTCGCCGAGACGATAGCCTCTCACCGGAGGGCTGACAACTGC
>VBLA01000317.1 GCA_005879245.1 Deltaproteobacteria bacterium | reverse complement strand
CGGGCGCGGTAGCGTGGCGATCCCGGCGAACACGGCCTGGGTGCGACGGGCATCGGCGAGGTTCGCAGCGACGCCTGCCTCGCGCATCTTCCGCATGTAGTTCAGGTCGGCGCCTGCCGAGAAGCTCTTGCCGGCGCCGGTGATGACGACGACTCGGGTGGTGGGATCCCCGGCGGCGGCGGCGAGCGCCTCCGCGAGCCGGGTCACCAGCTCGACGTCGAGGGCGTTCCCGACCTCGGGCCGATCGAGCGTCAGCGTCGTGACCGCATCGCACCGTTCGATGCGGAGCACCGCTCAGCCCTCTGCCTCGGGGGGCGTTGCCGCCAGCACCGCTTCCGGGACATCGAGCTCGAGGGAGAGGAGCCCCTGTCCGAGCGTCTTCCCCTGGTGATCCACGCGGAGCGAGAGCGTCCCGCCGCCGCCGAGGGCGTGGCGGAGAAAGAAGTTGAGCGCCCGCAAGCCCGGGAGCTCGTGGCGCTCGACGGGGCCCTGGCAGAGCGCCGCGAAGTGGCGTCGCACGCGCTCGGCGTCGAGCGTCCGACGAAGGAAGGCATAGGCCAGAGGCGAGCGAGCCGCGACGCCGATGTTCGCATGATCGCCCTTGTCGCCCGAACGCGCATAGGCGATGCGCCGGAGCGGGACCCGCCGACAGGCACCGTCGGGCACCGCGAGGCCCTCGCCAAAGCTGCCGGCCGACGGCGGCGACGATCCGCTCGCGATGCCGGGGGGGCCGGACGGCAGCTCGCGCGCCACCCTCGTCTCACCGCGGAGGATCTCGATGCGGGGCCTGACCAGCTCGCGCGGAACGAGCGCCGGCCAGTAGGCGTAGGCCTCCTGGACCTCGGGACGCCCGCCGAAGACCCCGAGCCCGGGCGGACCCTGGAGCGCGAAGCCGAGGAGCGTATGCGCGAACCGCTCGACCTTTCCGCGGTCGGGATCGCGCACGGCGGCCCGGAAGACCCCCTCGTTGGGCTCGACGTCGGGAGCGGCGGACCCCCAGCAGCTCCGGTAGCCGATCAGCTCGGCGCGCCGGTCGGCGAAGTCGACCCCGAGCCGATGCCAGAGCATCTCCGCCAGGCGGTCGGCCTTCCCGCGGATGTCGGGGCCCGAGAGCAGCGCCAGGCCAACGGCGCGCCATCCCTCGCGCACGACCACGGTCACCTTGAGGCTGTCGGGCGGCGGGGTGCCCCGCGCGCCCGTCACCGCGACGCGATCGGGACCGACGTCCACCACGTCGAGCGCGCGGAAGTCCGCGCTCACATCAGGGGTCAAGTACGCGCCCGGGTTGGCGATCTCGTAGAGCAGCTGCTCGGTCACCGTGGCGCGCGACACGCGCCCGCCGGTGCCCGCGGACTTGCGGACCACGAAGCCGCCGTCGGACGCCACGTCGGCGATCGGGTAGCCCACGTCGAGCGGTGTCACACGGCGCCAGTCGGTCAGGTTGCCCCCGGTTGCCTGAGCGCCGCACTCGAGAACGTGGCCCGCCACCGTCCCGGCTGCGAGACGATCCCAGTCGTCCCAGGCCCACCCGAGCTCGTGGACGAGGGGCCCGAGGGTGAGAGCGGCGTCGGTCGTGCGGCCGGTGACGACGATCTCGGCGCCGGCGCCGAGCGCCTCGGCGATCGGCCAGGCCCCGAGGTAGGCGTTGGCGGCGACGACGCGATCGCGGATGGGGCCGAGGGGCCGACCGTCGTCCAGGTGCGCCAGGGGGACCCCCGCCGCCAGCAGCTCGTCCAGGCGCGGGAGCAGGTCGTCGCCGCACACGACGCCGAGCGCGGGCGTCACGCCTTGCGCCCGGCACGCCTCGGCGATCCGATCGCGGCAGGCGGTGACGTTCACGCCTCCCGCATTCGCCACCACCCGGATCCCGCGCTCCACCAGGACCGGCAGGAGGGGACTCAGCATCTGCACGAAGTCGTAGGCGTACCCGAGGTTGGGGTTCCGTGCCCGCTGCCGCTCGAGGATCACCATGGTGATCTCGGCGAGGAAGTCGAGGGTCACGTAGTCGACGGGATCGCCGCGAACCTGGCGGGCGAGGGCCTCGGGATCGTCCCCCCAGTAGCCGCTCGCGTTGGCAACCCGCACCACCTTCCCCATCGGACGAATCGTATGCCGTCGGCGCGCTCGCCCGCAA
>VBLA01000316.1 GCA_005879245.1 Deltaproteobacteria bacterium | reverse complement strand
GCAAGAAGACCGGCGGGAAACCCGTGGTCACCTGCGACGAGATCGTCAAGACCTTCAAGCGGAACAACTCGGTCGACGAGACCGCGGATTCGCTCATGGTCGACCAGTCACGCGTTGCGGCATGCCTCAAAGGTGCCGGCATCAAGGCGCCCCCCGAATACGACAGGTGAGGCAGGGGACGGCCCAGCCCCGCCCACAAGGGCAACGCTCGATGGCCCCGGCCCGTGACCTGACGCGCCGCGTCGCTGTCCGAATCCATCCCCAAATCGGACAGCATTCGTCGCGAAGTGGATTTGTGCGACGGGAACCCACCGGGGCCGGCGCAGCGTCAGCGATAGCCCGCCACGATCGCGGCGATCAGGCCCCCGATCAGAACCCAAAAAAAGAGGCCGAGTCCCACCTCGACCCTGCGCTCGAGCTCCAACTCCTGCTGGTGACCCCGGCCGTGGGGTGAGAGTGCCACCACGAGCACGGTGAGGAGGACCGCGATCAGCGTGAACGGGAGCCAGGTGAGGCCGATGTGTGACCGTCCCGCAGAACCTACCCACAGCCCCCCGGCCCAGATCGCAAAGAACAGGATGACGAAGAGGCTCCACACGGGCGTGTCCGGACGAAAGCGCAGCCCTCTGACCAGAATGGCAATGGCCGCGCCCGACAGGCCGAGCGACAGCACGAGATGAACGATCATGATGCCGGATCCTCCCTTCGTGCCCGCTGGTGTCCGCCCGTCACCTTTGTGCCCCGGGCGCCGTGACGTTGCCGCCCCCGCGAGCCCCGAGATCCTCCTCGACGAGGAGGACGTTCCACAAGAGCCAGCCCGCGACCAGGATCGCCGCCGCTCCGACCAGCAACCAGTGGTGTCGCTTCATCGCCTCCTCCTGCCGCCGGTGAGCGCCTGCTCATGGCGGTGCCTCGGCGCGGACGGTCAACGCCGCGGGGCGTCGACCCACAGCTCGACGAGGTACGCGTCGCCACTCACGTCGCGCGAGACCACGCGGAGCGAGGGACCCGTGCCACCGGTGACGGTGGTCGTCCGCGCATGCACGCCGTCGACCTTCTGCGTCGTCGTCCAGGCGCCGGGGAGGCAGTCCTTCAGGCCGCTCACGGTGCGATCGTAGGCGCCGTCGGCGTTCTCCTCGACGTCCCCCGCATAGAGCGTGCAGGCGTAGGCCGGTGGGTTCCCCCCGTAGACGACGCACCCGCCTCCTCCGGGGAGGCGCTTGGTGCCCTCCCACATGTTCTCGCCGCCGACCCGAGGCGTCCCCCGCAACGCCGTGAATCCACTTCCGGCCGCGTCGACGAGCGTTCGCAGCGCGGGGCAGAAGCCGGGCGAGAGGCCGGCGTCAGCGGCACGGAGCGTGTCCGATTCACCCGCCCAGGCGCGCGCCGCGAGGGCAGCCGTGAGCACGGCGACGCGGATCGATGCGGTTCCGGAACTGCGCATGCGGGTCGTCCTCCGATCTCGCGATGAGGAGCGTGTCGATTCAGCCAGAAGCGAGGAGGTGCCAGCTTATACCTGCGCAGCGGAGCGGCGGACAAGGAACGGGGAACCCGCGGGGCAATCCTTCCCAGACCTGCCGCGAGTGGCGGACGTCGCCCTCAGTCTGCCTCTGTCCGCCGTGCGGTTCGCCGGGTCCGCCAGGTCACCATGAACCACGCCACGGCGAGCGCGAGGGTTCCGAGCGCGATCCAGTACTCCGTTCGGCTGACCCGGGCGATGATCGTCTTCAGGTGGTTGCTGAAGACGTAGCCGAGGCTGAGCAACAGTGCGACGTTCGGGATCGCCGCGAGAAAATCCCACAGCAGGAACCGGGCGAAGGGGATGTCGGTGGCGGCCGCGGCGGCGAAGACCACGGTCCTTACGCCGACCACGTTGCGGGCGACGGCGATCGTCAGGGCCCCATGCCGCACGAGCGCGTGCTGGGCGCGGGCGACCCACTCCGACGTGAGGATTTTGCCGAGGCGCCGGACCTTCCGTAGCCGCGCGGCACCCTGCCGCGCCAGCCAGAAGCCGAGCGCGTCCCCCGTGACGGCACCCAGCAGGCAGATGGGAACGGTGATCGAGGGCGCCATCAGACCGCGCTGGACCAGGTAGCCCGCGAGCAGGAGCGTCAGGTCCTGGGGAGTCGGCACGCCAAGGCCCGCGACCCCGAGGAGCACGAATACCGCGCCGTAGGTGAAGTGCCGGAGGTAGGGGAGCAGGATGGCCTGCACCGTGCCAAGTCTACCATCAGTCGCCGCTATCGGGCGAGGGATCGAGCCGGAGGCGGGGCGGCGTGACGCGAGTCGGCTCGCGCGGGGTGAAGGCTTCTACGCCGCCAGCTTGAAGCGGTCGTGCAGGACGCAGGCGCTGAGGAGCATCATCAGCACCCCGTCGACGGCGGTGCGCTCGCTCACGTCCATGGCGGGCAGGCGGTCGAGGAGAGCGACCACCTTCGCCTGATCGTAGAACGGCAGCGAGGTCAGCACGGGACCGCGCAACGTGTCCTGCAGCAGCTCGTGCAACCCCTCGTTCGGGCTGAGGGCGACGGGTGGACTGGTGAAGGGATGCTTGTGGCGCCGGTACACGGTGTCAGTCAGCACCGGCCGCGTCGCCTCGCGCAGCACGTACTTCTCGGTCACGCCGCGAATCTTCTGCGCGACGGGCAGCGCAGCAACCACCTCGACGACCCGATGGTCGAGAAAGGGGACGCGTCCCTCGATCGAGTGCGCCATCTCCATGCGGTCACCGAGCATGGTCAACACGTAGTTCGGGAGATGCGTCTTGGCCCACAGGTAGAGCGCCTGATGGACGGGAGCACGGCCGGTGAGCTGGCCGTGCACGTCGAGGCCGTTCAGGAGGCTCCGACAGGGATCGCGGTCGGCGAACTCGGCGGCGAACGGGGCCGAAAACAGCGCGTGCAGC
>VBLA01000315.1 GCA_005879245.1 Deltaproteobacteria bacterium | reverse complement strand
TACGGCCCGCCCGACTACGGATTCGACCTGAACGGGCTCGGGAGTGACAACGCGCCGCTCATCGGTGGCTCGCAGGCGCCGGTCTCGAGCAACGTCTATCCGCCGGCGGTCTTCTCCCTGATCCCGGTGAAGAGCGTGGTCGTGTGGAACTCGCACGCCTTCAACCTGACCTTCCAGCCCACCACCAACCAGCAGTGGCTGAACCTCTACTTCGCCGGGCCGACCGACCGGACCTATCCCGTCCAGGGCATCTTCGATGCGCGGGACATCTTCGTCCAGAACGTGCCGCCCTTCGAGACGCGCGAGTACTGCCGGACAGACACCCTGCCCCAGGGCGCCCGGCTGTTCCAGCTGAGCTCCCACACCCACAAGCGCGGCAAGCTCTTCCGCATCTGGGGGCCGGGCATCGCCAAGGCCTGCAGCTCGAGCAACGACCCGACCTGCACCCCGGAGCCGGGCCCGCCGATCTTCACCACGACCCAGTACAACGACCCGACCGTGCTCTACTTCGACCCGCCGGTGGCGCTCGACGGCGCCGACGGGGCGAGCCGGCGCTACAAGTTCTGCTCGCTCTACGATAACGGCGCGACCAACCCGGACGAGGTGAAGCGGCAGTCGACCTCGCCCAATCCGCCGCCGCCCATCCCGCCGGGCCTCGCGGGTGGGCCGTGCAGCGACGCCGTCGTGGCGTGCATGGCGGGACCGCGCAAGGGCCAGCCCTGCCACGGCGATGACCGCCAGTGTGACAGCAGCTCCGGCGCTGCCGACGGCGTGTGCGATGCCTGCCCGCTCCTCGGCGGCGTGACCACCGAGGACGAGATGTTCATCCTTCTCGGGCTGTACTACGTGGTGCCGTAGCCGCGGGCACCCGCGGCTCGAGATCGCCGGCGTGGTCGAAGCGGAGCTCCTGGGGAGCGCCGAGGACCTCTAGCCCGGCGCGGCCGCCCAGCTCCGCCGCGCACGCCTCGGAGACCTCGAGCGTGCGCAGGCGGAGCGTGCTCTGGATGCGCACGACGCGGGCGTGCTCGGGGGGAGCGAGCCCGATGGTGCCGAGTGCGGCGTCGATCGCTTCGCGGTCGCTCTCGAAATGGACGGGGATGACCGCCGCCTCCGGGTGGGCGGCCGCGAGGGCGTTCACCACGGTCGCGCGATAGTCGATCGCGCGGACGAGGCGGGAGGTGGCGAAGTCCGCCAGCCCGACCCCGAGAGCGTTGCCGTGGGTCTCGGGCGTCAGGTCACGGACGAAGATGCGCCGGATGCGGGGCGCCGCCCCGCCGTCGCCGTGGGGCTTTCGCCCGACGACGTTCGTGTCCATACCGAGGCCGCTCACGTTCTTCCCGATCTCGTCGACGATGAGGAGATCGATCGGATCGACCGGGAGACGGAGCATGAGGCGTGAGGCGAGCGCGTGCAGGGCCTCCTCGCGCGTCTCCATTTCCTGCGGAACCACCGCCTCCAGGACGGCGGTGCCCTCCGCCGCGTTCTCGACGATCCCGATCCCGCAGGCGATCCGGGACCGCGCGAGGACGGTGCGGCCGACCGAGCGCAGCACCCGCTCGAAGCCGTGCTCGAAGACGGCCCGGTGGCAGGTGGCGGCGCCGATCTCCTTGGCGAGGCCGATGGCCAGCATCTTCAGGAACCCACTGCCGATCGGACCGTCGAAGTCGGTGTGTGGCTTGATGCGCGCCACGACGACGATGTGGTCCGCGGCGGCGGCCAGCCGATCGACGTAGGCCGGGATGCCCTCCTCGGTCGTCCCCACCTGAACGACGTCCATCGCCGAACGGATGGGTGCGCCGACGCTCGCCTCCGTGATCCCGTAGGTGGCGAGCACCTTCACCTGACCCTCGGCGGTTGCGCCGCCGTGGCTCCCCATCGCAGTCACGAGGAACGGCGCCGCGCCGGCCTCGCGCAGCACCGCGACGACCGTGCGGAGGATCGGAACGATGTCGACGATGCCGCGGCTGCCCGCCGTGATGGCGACCGATTCCCCGGCTCGGATGCACCCGCCGATCCGGATCCGTTCGAGCTCGCCCCGGATCGCGAGCGGGACGTCGACGACCGCGGGAGCCTCGACGTGCTGCCGCACGCGGACCATGCGGGGATAGGGCACGGCACGCACATATACCCCGGCAGGCGGACTGTGGTAGGGCACGGCCGGAGGGACGACTGCCATGCGGATCGGAATCGGGATCGGTGACATCGCCGGGGCGCCCGCCGACGTGGACGGGCTCGTCGCGCAAGCGAGGCGGGCGGAGGCCGAGGGATTCAAGAGCGGCTGGTTCGCGAACATCTTCGGGATGGACGCGATCACCGCGGCGGCGATCTGCGGGCGGGAGACGCGCACGATCGAGCTGGGGACGGCCGTGGTGCCGACCTTCCCGCGCCACCCGGTCGCCATGGCCCAGCAGGCCCTCTCGGCGCAGGCGGTGGCGCGCGGGCGCTTCACCCTCGGCATCGGGCTCTCGCACCAGGTCGTGATCGAGGGGATGCTCGGCCTCTCCTTCGCGAAACCCTTCAGCCACATGCGGGAGTATCTGGCCGTGCTCGCGCCGCTCATCCGCACGGGGAGCGTCAGCTACCAGGGGCAGGAGTACCGCGTCTCGGCGCAGGTCGCCGTGCCCGGGGCCAAGCCGTGTCCGATCCTCATGGCGGCCCTCGCGCCCCGCATGCTCGCGCTCTGCGGCGCCGAGGCGGACGGCACCATCACCTGGATGACCGGGCCGCGGACGCTTCGCGAACACACCGTGCCCCGTCTCCACGAGGCCGCGGCCCGGGCCGGGCGTCCCGCGCCACGTGTCGTCGTGTCGCTGCCGGTGGCCGTGACGAGGGAGACCGCCGCTGCCCGCGTGTCGGCGGCGAAGACCTTCGAGATCTACGGGGTCCTGCCGTCGTACCGGGCCATGCTGGACCGCGAGGGGGTGGAGGGTCCGGCCCAGGTCGCGATCGTGGGCGACGAGAGCGCGGTCGGCGAGCAGCTGCGGCATCTCGCCGAGATCGGAGCCACCGACTACCTGGCGATCCCCTTCCGCGTGAAGGGCGACGAGGAGGCGCTCGAGCGGACGCGCGCGTTCCTCGTCAAGCTGGCGGCCTGAGGCATCAGAGCCGCAGGTACGGCAGCCCCGCCGCGACGGCCGCCGCCCAACGCGGAGACGCCT
>VBLA01000314.1 GCA_005879245.1 Deltaproteobacteria bacterium | reverse complement strand
GCGACCGGCTCGCCGCCTGGGTGACGACCCAGACGCACCGCCGCGACTTCGACCATGACGGCAGCTACGACGATCCTGAGGCGCCGGCGATCATCGATGCGTGGTGGACGCGACTATCGCACGCGATGTTCGACGCGAACTCGGGCAACGCGATCCAGAACCTCGGGCTCGAACTCGACGACGGCAACCGTCGTAACCACATCGGCGACGCCTTCGACGATTCCTTCTACGGCCAGCCGAACAAGGATCTCCGGCAGATGCTCGGCATGCCGGTCACCGACCCGTGGTCGAGAACGTACTGCGGCAACGGGGTCCTCGCCGACTGCCGGACCGCGCTCTGGAACGCGATGAGCCAGGCCGCCGCCGACCTCCAGGCGGAGTTCAGCAGCGCCAACGTCGCCGACTGGAAGCGCCTGGTCACCGACGAGGACGTCCGCCACACGACGGTCGGCGTCACGGGCGTGCCGGCCATCCACTGGATCAACCGGCCGACCTTCCAGCAGGTGGTGCAGATCCCCGCCACCGAGCACTTCAAGTGCTACCGCGCGCGGGCGGCGGCTGCGTTCGCGCCCGTCACGGTGACCCTCACCGACCAGTTCGGGACGCGGACCGCGTCGCTCCGGCGCCCCGACTCGATCTGCAACCCCGTCGACAAGAACGGCGAGGGGATCGCGGACCCGGCCACGCACCTCGCCTGCTACCGCCTACGCGACGCCACCGGGCACCTCGGCGCGCCGCGGGTCACCCTCACCGACCAGTTCGGCGGCGAGACCTTCACCCTGACGAGCGCCCGCACCCTCTGCCTGCCCTCGACGCAGGACGGGGTTCCCTTCGCACTCTCGATCGACCGCTTCCGCTGCTACTCGGCGGCGCGGCCGACGCCGCCCTTCGGCAAGCGGACGGTGACGCTCGCCGACGTCTTCGAGACCAAGACCACGACCGTCATGAAGCCGCAGCTGGTCTGTGACGCGGTCGACGAGGACGGCACGGGCGTGCGCGACGCATCGGCGCGGCTCGTCTGCCACAAGATCCGCGACGCGGCAGGCCAGACGCGGTTCGCGCCGCACGACGCGACGGTCGCAAACGAGCTCGGCAGCGCGACGCTGACCGCGATCAAGGCGAGCTCGCTCTGCGTGCCCGCCGTCCAGCAGTAGGCGGCGATCGAAATGGAGAGGCCGCCGGAGTCCCCTCCGGCGGCCTCTCACGATCAGGCTCCCCGGGCCGGATTCGAACCAGCGACCAATCGGTTACACCTGGTCCCACCGTTTCCGATGGGGGTGGACTATCTCATCACCGTGGGCCGTGAGGCCGGTAGGTGGCGGGCGCTCGTGGGGAGATTATTCTTCCGTCACTCCCTAGTCTCTGCACCTTCCCTCCGCCCTTTGCGTCGGGGGGCTTGGCTCAGGGTTACCGTATGCCGGCGCGGCAAGTAGGCTTCCCTGAATTCACCCGCTTTTCACTCACCGGTTTCCCGGTGAGGCTGCGCTGAACGGCACAGCCGATTGCTCTACCGACTGAGCTACCGGGGAACGCGACGGCTTATACCGAAGGGAGCCCTGGGCTGCAAACTAGCCGGCCCGGCGGGCGCCCCCCACCGCCAGCGCCGCCTCACATCTCGCGCCGGCCCTCCAGCGCCCGCCCGACGGTCATGACGTCGACGTACTCCAGATCGCCACCCACGGGGACGCCGTGCGCGATGCGCGTGACCCGGAGCCCGAGGGGCTTGATGAGCTTCGCCAGGTAGAGCGCCGTCGCCTCGCCCTCGGCGTTCGGGTTGGTCGCCAGGATCACCTCGCGGACGGCGCCGTCGCGCAGGCGGGTGAGCAGCGGCTGGATCTTCAGCTCGTCGGGCCCCACGCCGTCGAGCGGGGCGAGCGTCCCGTGCAGCACGTGATAGCGGCCGCGAAACCCCCGCGCCCGCTCGACGGCGAGCAAGTCGGGCGGCTCCTCGACCACGCAGATCGTCTCGGCACTGCGCTGGGGGTCCGTGCAGATCGGGCAGGGATCGACCTCCGTCAGGGCGAAGCACACCGAGCAGAGCCGGGTCTCGTCCTTCATCGAGATGATCGCCTCGGCGAGCGCCTGCGCGTACTCGCGGTCGGCGCGCAGGATCCAGAACGCGAGCCGCCCGGCCGTCTTCTCGCCGATGCCCGGCAGGCGCGACAGCTGCTGGACGAGTCGGGCCATCGACGGCGTGAGCGCCGTCACGGCATCCCCGGGAGCTTGAAGCCCAGGCCCCCCGTCAACTTCCCCATCTCGTCCGCCGTCATCTTCTGCGCCGCCCGGATGCCTTCGTTCACGGCCGCGACGACCAGGTCCTGGAGCATCTCCATGTCGCGAGCGTCGAGCAGCGACTGGTCGATGCGGATCTGCACCACCTCGAGCTTGCCGTTCACCACCGCCGTCACCATCCCTCCACCTGCGCTCGCCTCGACCGTGCGGCCGGCGAGTTCCTGCTGCACGCTCGCGAGCTTCTCCTGGAGCTGCTGCGCCTGCCGGAAGAGCCCACTCAGATCGAAGGGTTTATCCATGGCGCCTCACGAGCGGGGTTCCCGCACACCCCGCACCTCGGCGCCGAAGATATCGACCGCGGCCTGAACGAGGGGATCGGCCAGCCGTTCCTCGGTTCGCCGGCGAGCCTGGGCGAGCGGCGCCGCGCTCGCGTGCTCGGCGGGCAACGGCCCGATCTCGATCCGCATCTCGCGGCCGGCGACCTCGCCGGCGATCGTCCGCAGACGCTCGAGCGTCTGCGCCCGGGTGAGCTCGCGCCGCATCGCCTCGTTCTCCAGGCCGATCCGCAGCACGTCCGTCTCGTCACCGAAGACTTTGCCCGCGGCGAGCGCGAGGTAGAGCGACACCTTGACCTCGCGCACGCGGGCGAGGAAGCGTTCCCACAGTCGCTCACCCGAGGTCTCCTGGGATGCGCGCGCCGACG
>VBLA01000313.1 GCA_005879245.1 Deltaproteobacteria bacterium | reverse complement strand
GTCATACGAGAAGCTGTCGCCGGGATGCATCGGTGAGCCGTACCGTTGCCGGTCGGTCATCTTGAGCCCGGCTCCGCTCGGACCGAGGATGCCCGGCCCACTCTCCACCCCCGCGGCCTGGGCGGAGACGCCGACCCAGGCAGCGCCCTCGCGGATCAGCTCGGTATGCGCCCCGATCCAGCCGGGCGCGGCGTCGAGGCCGCCGCTCACGCGTACAGCGCCCTGCCGCCCCGAGCCACCGTCCACTTGCCGTCGAAGCCGAACGTCCCGCGTTCGTGTACGCGCTTGCTGTGCCGGATATGAAGTACTCCGCCTGCTCGTACCCGACCTGTGCGAGGTCGAAGCTCGTCGACGCGATGGAGGGCTTCCCGCGGCCGCCGGTGATCGGCCCCGTGACCGTCGGGCTCGGCACGGCCGCGCCTGCGCCCATCGCAAGCGTCACATCCGGAGCGGCGTGAGCAGAGCGAGGCGAGGGCGGTCGACGGCGTCCGCCCCGCTGGCACAGGCCGCACATCGCGTGGGGCAATCTCGACACAGAACCGGCTGAGGCAATAGGCAACAATGTCGCCAGAGGCCGCGCGGACCGGCACCAACGACGCGCGGGCCCTCGACACGCGGCCCGGCCCAGAACCTGCAACACGCACGCGTCGGGCGACGTACCGTCAATGCCACGCGTCATCTTGCCGAAGTCCGGTCGAGGATGCTCAGGCTAAAGCTCAGGCGTAGCGCGTCCAGCCGCGGAGAGCCCACGGCCGAGGAACGGGCCCTCCGGGCGGCCTACTGGACCGACGCGGCCAGCGTTCTCCGCCGCCGTCTCGATCTCACGGCGGCGCTCTTCCTCCTCTTCGTGGGCGTCGCGACGTTCGCCGAGATGCTCTCGTATCCCGAACGGGTGCGGATCGTCGCGCTCGTGTACGGGGCCGAGGTGGCGGCGTGTCTCCTCGCGATGGCCGCCTGCCGGGCGCCGCGGCTTCGCCTCGGGCAACGGGCGATCGGCGCCGGTCTCATGGCGCTGCTCGCTTCGCTGATGAGCGGGTACAACGCCTGGGTCGGGAACCCGGCCGAGCCTTTCGCCATGGCACAGGTGAGCCTGCTGATGTGCCTCGTGGTCTTGCTCCCCTGGGGCTGGCTCTGCCAGCTCGTCGTCGCCAGCGTGGCGTTCGCGACCTTCGCCGTGACGGTCCCCTACCTGTCCCAGACCGGCTTGGTGATCCATTCGTTGCTGGCGCTGGCGGCCGCGGCCACCACGTCCGTCTGGGGCGCCCTCTTCCTCGATCGCTACCGCTATGAAGCCTTCCGCCGAAGCGCCCTCCACCGCGAGGAGGCGGAGATCGCCGAGGTGCTCCTCCACGTCGGCGAAGCGCTCACCCGACATCTCGATCAGCCCGACGTGCTCGAGTGCGTGAACCGTCTGACGGTCGAGGCGCTCGGGTGCGATTGGAGCAGCACCTACCTCTGGGACCCGGAGCGACGCGTGTTCCGGCTCCGTGCGAATGCCGGTGCCACGCCCGAGGTGCGCGCCTCGGTCGCGCAGATCGACTTCGCGCCCGACCGTCTCCCGGGCCTGCAAGGGTTCCGACCCGGCGAGATCATCGAGCTGGCGGACGTCGCCGGCCAACCCTCGCTCCTCGCCTCGCTGCTGGAGCGCTGGAACATCTCCTCGATGCTGGCCGTGCCGATCTCGCGGGGCGAGGAGATCGTCGGCAGCCTCGTCGTCGGCTATCGACGCAGCACGGGCCCCTTCTCCGCCAAGCAGCGGCGCCTCGGGCTCGGCATCGCGCACGCCACCGCCCTCGCGCTGGAGAACGCCCGCCTCATCACCGACCTCCAGGCCGCCAACCGGGTGAAGACGGAGTTCGTCTCCACCATGTCGCACGAGCTGCGCACGCCCTTGAACGTCATGCTCGGGTACGCCGAGATGGCCCAGGACGCGAACCTCGGGGAACGCGAGCGCCTCGCCTACGTCCACCGCATCCAGGGGGCCGGCCGGGATCTCCTCGACCTCATCGAGAGCACGCTCGAGGTCGGACGCATGGAGGCCGGGCACGACGGTGTGCGGCTCGAACCCGTGCCGCTGGCAGCGTTCTGCGACGAGCTCCGCCGCGCCTGCGCCTCGCTGCCGCGACGAGACGGCGTGCGGCTCGAGTGGCCGGCGGCTCCGGACGACGTCGTCATCCTCACGGATCCGCGCAAGCTCACCCTCGTCCTCCGGAACCTCGTCGGCAACGCCCTCAAGTTCACGGAGCAGGGCTGGGTGTACGTGGAGGTGCGAGTCGACGGGAACGGGCTCTTGCTGCGCGTGTCCGACAGCGGCATCGGAATTCGTCCCGAGGACTCCGAGACGATCTTCGAGATGTTCCATCAGGCCGACAACTCGGATCGCCGCCGCTTCGGCGGATCGGGTCTCGGCCTCTACATCGTGCGACGTTGCGTGGAGCAACTCGGCGGGAGCATCGCGGTCGAGAGCGCGCCGGGCCACGGCGCGGCCTTCACGCTCCGGCTGCCCGCGCCGACGATGGTCTCCCGCCCCGTAGCGCCGGTCGAGTCTCCCGCGCCGGAACTGTCGCTCTAGACCTCCCCTGACCCGCTTGCCGCGGGAACCCGTTCCGGACTATCGCTCCCCCAGCTTCTCGCGCACCCGCTGGCCGCGTGACCGATTGCCCTCGCCCAACCCCCCGGTCGCTGCCCCGTCCGACCGGCCGGCAGCTCCGCCGCCGTGCGCTCCAGACCGTCCGGGTGGCCGCCCGACACTTCCGCCGCCTCGCCGCCCGCCGGCTGCTGCGACGTCCCGCGCCGGACGACGCCTTCGCCCGGCCGTTGCGGCGCACGTTCGAGGAGCTGGGCGGCACGTTCGTCAAGTTCGGGCAGCTCGTCGCCTCCGCACCGGGGATCTTCGGCGACCTGGTGTCGCGCGAGTTCCGCTCCTGTCTCGACACCGGGCCCGCCGTGCCGCTGGCGGAGGTACGCGCCGCGATCGAGGGCACGACCGGCCGCCGCCTCGAGGACACGTTCGCGACCTTCGAGGAGACGCCGATCGGTCGTGCGTCGATCGCGGTCGTCCACCGTGCGCGGCTCCACGACGGCCGACTGGTCGCCGTGAAAGTCCTGCGCCCGGCCATCGAGCTCTCGGTGGCAACCGATCTCCGTCTGATGAAGCCGCTCCTCGACTTCCTCTCACGCCAGGTGGGCGTTGCGGCGGCCGGCCAGCTCGTGCGCGCGCTCGACGGCTTCCGCCAGCAGGTGGCGGAGGAGCTCGACCTCCGCAACGAGGCGCGCGCCATGGTGCACTACCGCGAGCTCCTGCAGCGGTGTGCTCACCATGGAGTTCCTCGACGGCGTCCCGATCGACGATCTCCCGCGCATCGCGGAGCTGGGCATCGATCCACGGCCACTGGTCGAGCAGAGCGTGCGGGGCTGGTTTCTCACCACGATCCGCTGGGGCGTCTTCCACGGCGACGTGCACGCCGGCAACCTGCTCGTGCTGCGCGACGGCCGCATCGCCGCCATCGACTGGGGCATCATGGGGCAGCTCGACCCCGACACACCGCTTCTTTCGTCGCGTGCTCCAGGCGGCGCTCGGCGACCAGGCCGCCTGGGACGAGGTAGCGGCGCGTCTCGTCCAGGTCTACGGTCCCGCCATCCGCGAGGGCCTCGGGCTCGACGACACGGAGCTCGCCGGCTTCATCCGCGGCGTGATGGAGCCGATGCTCACGCGGCCGTTCGGCGAGGCGAGCCTGGCGACGTTCCTCGCCGCGATGCAGGGTCAGGTCGCGAAGGCGCAGGGGCAGGCGATCCACGCCCGCTCCTGGCGCGCGCGGTTCCGCCGCCTGCGCGAGCAGCGCCGCCTCCACCGCGACGTCGCCGCCGCGATCGGCAGCGAGTTCGACCGCGGGACGTTCCTCCTCGGTAAGCAGCTCGCCTACTTCGAGCGCTACGGGAAGATGTTCCTCTCCGACGTGTCGCTGCTGTCGGACCGGAAGTTCTTCGAGGAATTGCTGGCAGAGGCGACTTGAAGCCGCTGATCGCCGCAGTCGCCCGGAACACGAACTCGGTAGACGAGCGCCGCGGACCGCTGCTGCTCAGCGTCGGCCCTGCGGCGTTACGCCCCGTGACTTTCCGCC
>VBLA01000312.1 GCA_005879245.1 Deltaproteobacteria bacterium | reverse complement strand
TCGACCCCACGAGGCCTGAGCCCCCCCATCGCCGCTTCGGCGTCACCTTGGCGCTGGCCCAGAGGCATCCCCTGCTCGGGGTCGCGGCCGCCACCTATATGTTGGGGCTGACCCTGGTTTACGGTCTGGCGCTGATAGGAGCGTGGCAGCTTTTCCGGGAGCGGCCGGCGGCTGTGGTGCTCTTGGCTGCCCCGATCCTCTATTTCATGACAGTGCACTGCCTGGCGGCCATCCCCTACCACCGCTTCCGTCTGCCGCTCTACCCCTTCGTCCTGCTCTTCGCCGGCGTGGGGGCCGAGCGCGTGCGGCGCCGTGCCTCTTAGAAGGAATTCCACCCCATTTACATCGCATCGGCGGCCGCCATAGAAACAGCGACGAATCCGGAATCAGCATCCGTCTTCTGAACGTCTCGGGGCCGGCCGTCGCGGCCGGCGGATGGTGATGAAGTCGGTCCGCGGGCCTGCGACTCTCCGGCGTCAGGCGGCGTGGCTCGGCCTGCTGTTCCTCTTGCCGTCCCTCGCAAGTGGGCAGCTGCCGCCATCCGCGGTCGGGCAGTGGACGCCGCCGGCCACCTGGCCGCAGGCCCCGGTCCACCTGATGCTCCAGCCGGACGGCACGGTGCTCATGTGGCCCGCCGGGTGCGGCTGCATCCCGAACCGCGAACTCAACGGCGGCGCCAACGCGAGGATCTGGGACCCCGCCCCCAATACCTTCACCACAGTCCCGAACCTCCAGACGAATCTCTTCTGCGCGGGGAACGCGCCACTCGCCGACGGGCGCATGCTCGTCATCGGCGGTCACATCCGCGACTTCGTCGGGGTGCCCGACACCAACATCTTCGATCCCGCCACGCGCGCCTGGACTCGCGTGCGCAACATGGCCCAGGCCCGCTGGTACCCGACGGCGACGCGACTTCCCGACGGACGGGTTCTCGCGATCAGTGGGACCATCCAGCAGGGACAGTTCGCCGACGTCCCGGAAGTCTATGACCCGGCGACCGACACCTGGACGTCGCTCCCCGCCGCCACGCTCCGGAACCCTTACTACTCCTTCCTCTTCGTCCTCCCCGGCGGGACGGTGTTCAACGCGGGGCCCGATCGGCAGACCCGGTCGCTCGACGTGGCCACGCAGACGTGGACCGCCGTCGGCGACAGCCTCATCTCCGCCCACAGCGCGGTCCTCTACGAGCGGGGGCGGATCATGAAGTGCGGGACGCGAGGGGACGCCGACTTCCCCCCGTCGTCGGTGGACGCGCGCACCGTGGTGATCGACATGAACCAGCCGGCACCACAGTGGCGCGAGGTGGCACCGATGGCGTTCCCGCGCGCGTATCACAACCTCACGCTCCTGCCCGACGGTACGGTGCTTGTGACGGGCGGCGGCCGGAGCCCCTCCGGGCAGGACGTCGCCAATGCGGTCTACGAGGCGGAGCTGTGGGACCCGTCGACGGAGACCTGGCGCACCCTCGCGCCCATGCAGCGGCCCCGGCTCTACCACTCGACCGCCCTCCTCTTGCCGGACGGCCGCGTCGTGTCGGCGGGCGGGGAGTTCAACCCCTACCTCGAGGAGAACGCGCAGATCTTCTCGCCGCCGTACCTGTTCCGCGGCCCCCGCCCCACGATCACCTCCGCCCCGGCCGTCGTGACTTACGGTTCCCTCTTCACCGTGGCGACGCCGGACGCCGCCGACATCACCCGCGTGTCGCTTCTGGCTCCCACGTCGGTCACGCACGGGTTCGACCAGAACCAGCGCTACCTGAGCCTCGCCTTCGCGCCGGGTGCAGGCGCGCTCACGATCCAGGCGCCGGCGGCCGCGGATCTCGCCCCGCCCGGATACTACATGCTGTTCCTCGTGAACTCGGCAGGCGTGCCGTCCGTCGCTCGCTTCGTGAAGCTTCCTCTTTCTGCGG
>VBLA01000311.1 GCA_005879245.1 Deltaproteobacteria bacterium | reverse complement strand
GCACTTCATTCCGCGCTGGATTCGACCGGCGCAGGGCGCCATCGTCCGGTTGTTCCGCCGCTACTTCGAGCAGGCGCCCGGCTGGGTTTTGCTCACCACCACGGGGCGCCGGACGGGCCTGCCGCGTGAGGTGCTGCTGCCGTGCGAGCGGACGCGCGACATGCTGATCGTGATCTCGACGTACGGACGGCGGTCCGACTGGATCCGCAACATCGGTCACCAGCCCGAGGTCCGTGTCACCTGCGCGGGGTGGATACTGTCGGCAGAGGCCGACATCGTCGAGGCGCTCGAGGCAAAGCGGGCGCTCGTCACGGCGCATCCGTTCTTCGTGCCCGCGCCGTTCGCGGCCCTCAACTTCCTCCATCGCACGCTGCTCCGCCCGGCCTCGGTGGCGTTCCTCCGTTGGTGGGTCCGGAGCCGTCCGGTCGTCGTCATCCGACCGCGACGTGACGCGGCCGCACCGCCCGCCGAGACGCGGCGCGGTGGGTAGCGCGCGACGCCTTCTCGTCCGCGCATGGAGGGGACCCCTCGTGCGCGGGCAAAGCGCGGCGGTCTTCCACGGCTGGTGGATCGTCCTCGTCGCCTTCGTCTGTCACGCCGTCAACACGGGCCTGATGTTCTATGCGTGGGGGGTCTTCCTGGTGCCGCTCGCTGCGGCATTCGGCGGCCGGGGGCACGTCGCGACGGGGTTCTCGGTGATGCAGCTCGCGGCGGCGGGTTACTCGCTTGGCGTGGGGCGTATCATCGACCGTCGCGGCTCGCGTCCGGTGCAGATCGTCGGCGCGATCGTCCTCGCCACCGGCTTCTTCCTGGTCTCCCGGGTGAACTCGCTCGCGACCCTCTACCTCTGTCTCGCCGGCCCGGTCGCCCTCGGCTCGACCTGCATCGGCAACCTCCCGAACAATGCGGCGGTGGCGCGCTGGTTCGTGCGCCGTCGCGGTCGGGCGCTCGGCATCTCCACTGCCGGCATCTCCGCCGGCGGCATCGTCTTCGCCCCCCTTGCCCAGCATCTGATCGAGCGTCACGGCTGGCGGACGGCGTATGAGGTGCTAGCGGTGATGGTGCTTGCCCTGGTGCTCCCGCCGGTCGTGGCCTTCATGTGCCGCGATCCGGCCGACCTGGGGCTCCTCCCCGACGGGCTGCCGGCTCCGCGCGACGCCACCCGCGCCGATCTGGCACTCGTCGAGCGCGAGGTCGAACGCTCCGTCCGACCCGAGGTGGCCGTGCGCCAGGCCGACTTCTGGTTCCTTGCCGCGGCTTTCGGGCTGACCATTGCGGGCCTCTCGGCGGTGCTGCTCTACCAGGCCCCGCTTCTGATCGACCGGGGCTTACCGGCGAGATCCGCCTCGCTGGTCCTCGGCGCGACCGCGGCCATGGGCGTGGTCGGGAAGCTCGGCTTTGGCGCGCTCCTCGACCGCTTCGATCAGCGTTGGGTGGCTGCCGTCTGCTTCTGTCTGCAGACGGTGGGCGTCCTGCTGCTCTGGCAGACTACGAGCGTGTACTGGCTCGCGTGCTACGTCCTCCTGTACGGCTACGCGATGGGTGGCAATGCGACGCTCCAGGCGAGCCTCGTCGGCGACACCTTCGGCCGGCTCCACTACGGGGCCATCGCGTGGCGCATGACGCCCTTCCTGGTGCTCGCGCAGGGCATCGGCGTGCCGGCGACGGGGTACCTCCGCGACGCGACCGGCAGCTACGGCCCGGCGCTCGCCGTCGTCATGGTGGGGAGCCTCGTCGCCGCCGCGGTCGTGCTGCGGGTGCGCCCCGCCGCGCGGCCCTTGCGGCACCAGGACGCTTCGCATAGGTAGCCCGGCCGAGATGCAGGGACTCGTCATCCGCTGGTTCGTGAGTGCGACGGCCCTCTACCTGACGAGCCTGATCGTGCGCGGCATCGAGATCCACGGTATCTTCCCGCTCCTCTTCGCCGCGGTGACGATCGGGATTCTCAATGCCGTCGTGCGGCCGTTCATCCTCCTGCTGACGCTGCCGCTCAACCTGCTGACGCTCGGCCTCTTCACCCTGGTGGTGAACGCCGGCATGCTCTGGATGGCGTCCAAGGTCGTCGTCGGCTTCGAGGTGCACGGCTTCTGGTCTGCGGTGGGCGGGTGGCTCCTGATGTCGTTCTTCACCTTCCTCATCAACCTGCTGATCGGCGAGAGCGGGCGGATCGAGGTGGTCCGTATCCGGCACCTCGTCCGCTACTGATGCGGTACGCCTACACGCCCGAGCAGGTCGCCTGGCGCGACGAGGTGCGGGCGTTCGTCCGCCGGCACGTGACGCCCGCGCTGGCTGCCGAGATGCGCCAGGCGGGCAACGAGGGCGACGGGCCCCTCGCCCGCGGCTTCCACCAGCGGCTGTTCGAGAAGGGGTGGTGGGGTATCGGCTGGCCGAAGGAGTTCGGCGGCCTCGGCAAGTCGGCGATCGACCAGTTCATCTTCGTCGAGGAGATGGAGACGGCCGGCGCGCCCGCGATGCAGCTTACTATCCGGTCTGTGGCCCCAACGATTCTCCGCGCCGGCAGCGAGGAGCAGAAGGCCCGCTGGCTGCCGCCCATGTTGCGCGGCGAGCTCGAGTTCGCCGTCGCCTACTCGGAGCCCGATGCGGGGACGGACCTGGCGGCCCTCAAGACCCGCGCGGTGCTCGACGGCGACCACTGGATCATCAACGGACAGAAGATGTGGAACACCGGTGCCCACACGGCGACGCACAACTGGGTCGCCGTGCGCACCGAGCCGGAGGCGCCGAAGCACCGTGGGATCTCGATGATGATCGTGCCCATGGACGCCCCCGGGATCACCGTGCAGCCGCTCTGGACCTGGTCGGGCATCCGCACCAACGCGGTCTTCCTCGAGGACGTGCGCGTGCCGAAGGACCACCTCGTCGGCGAGCGGGGAATGGGCTTCTACTACGCGATGATGGCGCTCGACTTCGAGCGCATCATGATCGGCTCGGTCGGGCTCCTCCTCCGCCTGCTCGGGGAGCTGAAGGACTTCGTGCGCCGGACGAAGCGGGAAGGAGCGCCGCTCGGCAGCGTCCCGTGGGTGCGACGCGCGCTCGCTGACCTCGAGATGCGGGTCGAGGTTGGCCGCCAGATCGGCCTGCTGAACGCCTGGCTCACCGATCAGGGCGTCGTGCCGACGAAGGAAGGGTCGATCGCGAAAGTGTACGTGAGCGAGCTGAACGCACACCTCGCGTCGGTCGGCATGGAGATCATCGG
>VBLA01000329.1 GCA_005879245.1 Deltaproteobacteria bacterium | reverse complement strand
CGCTCTCGCGCGCGCGTCTCCACCCGCAGCAGCAGCTGGCCCGGCAGGATGACCGTGAAGAAGACGGCACTCTCCAGGGCCTCGGCCGCCGTCGCCCCCGCTTCCACGAGATCGTAGGGGTACAGGCGATGCCCTGCGATCTCGACCGCGTCGTCCACGCGGCCGAGCACGATGATGCCCGGCCGGGGATTCCCGCAGGGACACGCCGCCGGCAGGAGACGGACGACGTCGCCCGTGTCGAAGCGGACCAGCGGGCTCGCCTCGAGGGCGAGCGTGGTGACGACGAACAGACCCTCCTCCCCGGGATCGACCGGGGTCGCGGTCCCGGGCGCCAGGATCTCGCCGTGCGCGAGCTCCGTCGCGAGGTGCAAGGTGCCCCGCGCGCAGGACGTGCCGAGGAGCATCGTCTCGGTCGAACCGTAGAGCTCGATCACGCGAGCGTCCCAGGCGCGGGCGAGAATGCGCTGCAGCGCCGGGGGAATCGCCCCGCCACCGAGGAAGAGCGTGTCGACGGCGAGGTCGCGGGCCGGATCGAGCCCGCGCGCACGCGCGATCTCGCCGAGGACGACCGGCTCGAGGGGCAGCCCGGCGAGCACCTGCGCGCGCACCCGATGCGCCAGCTCGAGCGCCCTGGGAAAGGGAACATCCCAATTGATGTTACCGGCGGGAATCGAGACGCCCCCGCCCTGCTGGGCGATCAGCTCGATCAGATGGGCGGGCGCCGCCATGAACGGGAAGCGGTTCAGGAGGACGCGGCCCGGCGCGAAGACGTCGGGGTGCGCGGCGCGAATGGCTCGTGCCGAGCGGGTGAGGTCGCCGGCCGTGAGCCACGCCGAGTTCGGGACGCCGGTCGTCCCCGAGGACTCGCCGTAGTGGCAGACGGCGGCGAGCGCCGCCGCGCGCGTGCCGTGGACGCCCGCTCGCTGCAGCTCGGCGCGGGTGGTGAGCGGGAGCTGACGGAGATCCGCCGCCCCGCCGAGGCGCACGCCCGCCAGGCGCTCGCGGTAGAGCGGGCTCGCACGCGCCCGCTCGATCGTCGCCTGCAGGGCGGCGGTCAGCTCGTCGGGCGAGGCGAGCGCCGCGAGCGGCTGCAGATCGAGCGTCACGGGAAGCCGCAAGCCTGCGTCGGATGGACGTCGAGAGTCAAGCGTCCGCGCGCGTCGATGGGGCCTTGACAGCCCGGCAACGCTCGGCAGATGCAGCTCCGGTCCGTAACCATTTAGGAGGGGATCATGATGAAGATGCTGGCGAGAATCGGGATCGCGACCTGCCTCCTCGGCGTGAGCGGCTGCATGATCGTCCAGGCACCCGTGATGGGCGTCCTCGGCGGCGAGGTGACGTGGGGCGATGTCGCCATCGGCAAGACGGCGGCCAGGAAAGAGGGGCGCGCGTGCATGGATACCATCCTCGGCCTGGTCGCTCGCGGTGACGCCAGCGTGCGGGCCGCCAAGGACAGCGCCGGGATCTCCGAGGTCTCGGTGATCGACCATTCGGCCAGGAACTTTCTAGGTATCAGGGGGCAATACTGCACGATCGTCCGCGGCAACTAGGACACCCGCGCGAGGGGCGGCTGCGGGGCCGGGTGGGGGTGCGCGAGGGCCGGCGGGCCTCCGCTCGTTTGACACTGTGGACCCGCGTCGCCATCATCCGCGCGCCCGATGCGCATCCACCTGATCTCTCCCACGCACTACCGGCCGGACGGCGGCCTCCACAAGACGACGCGCTACTGGACGAGCGGCATCACCCTCCCCTACCTGAAGGCTCTCACCCCGCCGCCGCACGAGGTCGCCTTCACCGACGAGCTCATGGCCGACCTCGACCTCGCCGCGGTCGAGCGCACGGCCGACGTCGTCGGCCTCACGGCGATGGGCCCGCAGATCCGCCGCGCCTATGACCTCGCCGATCACTTCCGCGCACGCGGAAAGCGCGTGGTGCTCGGCGGCACCTGGGTGACCCTCGCGGCCGAGGAGTCCCTCCAGCACGCGGACGCGGTCGTCGCGGGCGAGGCGGAGCACCTCTGGCCCGAGGTGCTGGCCGACCTCGAGGCCGGCCGCTCGAAAGGCATCTATCGCGCCACCCGCTGGCACGACCTCCGCGACCTGCCGGTGATCGACTACTGGACGCTCCCGCTCCTGAAGCCAGCCGCCTTCCGCTCGAGCTGGCTCTACCGGATGTACTTCTTCTGGCCGATCTTCTTCTCGCGCGGCTGTCCTCATCCCTGCGAGTACTGCGCGATCCAGACCTACTACGACCGTACATTCCGTACGCGGCCGGTGGACGACGTCATCGCCGACGTCCGGCACCTCGCCACCCTCGGCGCTCGCCGGCTCCTCCTCCTCGACGACAACCCGATCGGGCGACCCGAGGCGGCCAAGGAGCTTTTCCGCCGGCTCATTCCCGAGCGCGTCCAGTGGGTGAGCCAGACGACCATCAACATCGCGCGCGATCCCGAGCTGCTCGACCTCGCGGCCCGCTCGGGCGCCCGCGTGCTCTCCATCGGCTTCGAGAGCCTCTCGGAGGAGAGTCTCTCGTCGGTCGGGAAGCAGTTCAACCGCCCGAGCCGTTTCGCCGAGGACATCCGCAAGCTCCGCGCGCATGGCATCCAGGTGATCGCGCTCGTCATCGTGGGGCTCGACGGCGACACGACCGAGACGTTCGCCGCGACGCTCCGCTGGCTCGAGGAGAACAAGATCAGCTTCCTCAAGCTCTTCACCCCGGCGCCCTACCCGGGCACCAAGTTCCACGCCGACATGGCCGCCGCGGGGCGCATCATGACGGGGGACTGGGGCCGCTACGACTACGGGAGCGCCACGGTCCGCCCGCTCCAGATGACCCCAGAGCAGATGCTCGATGGCTTCCGCACGGTCTACGCCGGCTTCTACTCGGTGCGCAGCATGCTGCGCCGTTTCCTGCCGCCGCCGCGGAAGAACCTGCTCGAGTCGCTCGCCATGCTGGTGGCACATGAGCCACTGCGCGGGCACTGCGCGCACCAGCCGCTCGTAGGCGCGCACCGTGGCCGCGAGCGCCGCCGCGCTTTCGGCCGGCGTCTTCGGCGCGAAGCGGCCGATGACCCGGATCTGGTAACGGCGGATGCCGGTGCGGACGGCGAACACGGGCACGATCGGCGCCCCCGCCAGGCGCGCGACCGCGAAGGGTCCCAGCTGAAAGCGCGTCGGGCGGCCGCAGAAGTCGACCTCGTGGCTCCCGGGCATCGGCCCCCACGGCTCGATCTGCATGCCGACGATCTCGTCGCGGCGGAGCGCCTGCAGGATGGGCAGGGCGGCGAACACCGAGCGATCCGAGTACATCACCTGCGCGCCGTGGCGGGTGCGGAGCGCGTGCTCGAACGCACGCACCGTGGGATTCGGCTCGTGCGCCATGACGAGGTTCACGGGTCGGCCGAGCTCTCCCAGGAAGCGGGCCGCCACCTCCCACGAGCCGAAGTGACCGGTGAGCAGAATGACGCCGCGATGCACGGCGAGCGCCTCGGTGAGAATCTCGCGCCCCACGACGGCGAGCTCGAGCGGGCGCGGGCGCGGGCCCCACTGCTCCATTGCCTCGGTGACGGAGCGCGCGAACTCCGCGAAGACGCGGTACGCGTGCCACCGCTCGCGGAGCCACCGCTGCGGCCCCCGGACCTGGCGCTGGTTGCGCAGGACCGCGGCGCGCTGCGCCTTGGCGAGCGAGAAGATGACGGCGGCGATGACGGGTGGCGAGCCGCGCTTCCACCACTCGGGACCGTACACGCACCCGAGTTCGGCAAAGCGGCGCCAGAAGGCCCCGTCGAACCGGACCGTCGCCCGCAGCCACCGCCACTCCATCGCCGCCCCCGCTTAGCCGACCGGGCGACCCCCGGCAAGCGCGCAGCTGGCGGTCAGCGCGGTAGGGCGAGCGTGAGACGGCCCTCGGCGCAGAGCGTCCCGTCGACCAGCGCACGGGTGCGGAAGAGGATCGCCCCTGCAAAAATGCGCACGATCGCCACTTCCACCCGGAGCGCGTCGCCGACGCGCACGTCACGCAGGACGTGGAAGTCATCGACGGCGGCCAGATAGCCCGGCGCCGCACCGGCGAGCTCGAGCGCGGCGAGCAGGGCGCCGGCGCCCTGGGCGAGCGCTTCGAGCACGAAGGCGGCGGGGAGATGGCCGTCCCGTCCGACGCAGGGGTCTGCCGCGCTCACCAGCTTGAGAAAGGCGCCCTCCCGCTCGCCCACCTCGAGCACGCGGTCGAGGAGGAGGAAGGGTGCCCCGTGGGGCAGACGCGGCACGCCGTCGCGGGGTGCGCTCATCGGTATCCTTCGCTCACGTTGATCGATATCCTTCGCTCACGTTGATCGATATCCTTCGCTCGCGCTCATGCCGCCTCCAGGCGGAGGGGGCAACAGAACCCGCCCCGGGCGAGGCCGTCGACGACGGCGACGCGAACGGGGGCGCGCCGCGCCCTCCCGACCACCACGTCGAGGCCGGCACGCGCGGGCGGCACGAGCCCCAGGGTGGGCGGCACGAGGCCCGAGTCCACGGCGAGCACAGCGGCCGCCGCCGCGAGCGCACCCACCGCCCCGAAGTCGCCGATCGTTCCCCGCACGCTCGTCACCAGGACCCGCCGTTCGCCGAACGCCGCGGTGAGCGCCGCCGCCTCGAGCGCGTCGAGCGCCGGGTTTCCGCTCGCTGCCGCCATCACCAGGTCGGCGTCGCGGACCAGCGGCCGGAGCGTCTCGGCAACCGGCGCCGGATCCCGCGGCCAGCCGTGCACGGGGGCCGGCACGGCCCGGCCCGACGACGCGCTCAGGCGCGCGTAGACCTTTGCGCCGCGCGCCCGCGCCCGCGCCAGAGGCTCGAGGACGAGGACCGCCGCGCCCTCGCCCAGGCAAGCACCGTCCGCCGCCGGATCGAGGGGGCGCGGCACGCCGCTCGTCGTCACGCCCGTCTCGCGAAGCACCTGATGGACGACCGGGCCGAGCTCCTCCGCCCCGCCCGCGAGGCAGACGTCCGCGGCGTCGTCCTCGATCACGTCGGCACCCCACGCGATCGCCGCCTCGCCCGACGCCTCCTGCGCCGCGACCATCGCCGTCGGACCCGTGATCCCGAGCTCGATCGACGCGTAGCTGAGCGGCGCATTGAAGACGAGGTTCGGGAAGAGCAGCGGGTTCCCCGCACCACGCGCGAAGAGCCGATCGAGGAAAACCGTCGTCTCGCGCAGGTTTCCCCACGCCGATCCGAGCCCGAGCGCGGTGCGCGCCGGCGCGAGGCGAGCGGGATCGAGACCCGCATCCTCGAGCGCGAGCCGGCAGGCCGCGAGGGCGAGGAGGGAGACCCAGTCGATCCGACGGCCGATCGCGGAGCGCGCCACGTCGGCCACGGCGATCGGCGGCACCTCGCCGCCGAGGATCGGGGCGCCCGACGGCAGGGCGAAGCGACGGATCGGTCGGAGCCCGCTCACACCACCCAGGAGCCCGGCCCAGAAGGCCTCCGCCCCGTGGCCGAGCGCGCTGACGACGCCCACGCCCGTGACCGCGACCGGCTCCGTCACGGCACCTCTCCGCGGCCGAGGACGAGCGTCACGTTGTGCCCGCCGAATCCGTACGAGGACGACGCCGCCACGGCGAGCGGCAGCCGGCGACCTGGCGTCGGAACGAGGTCGAGCTCACCGAAGCTCGGATCGGGGCGACGGAGCCCGACCGTCGGCGGCAGGATGCCCGCGTCGAGAGCGAGCACCGTCACGACCGCCTCGAGCGCACCGGCCGCTCCCAGCGTGTGCCCGAGCTGCGACTTCGTCGAGCTGACGGGCACACGCGCCAGGCGAGAACCGAGGACGGCGCGCAGGACGGCCACCTCCACCGCGTCGTTCTGACGCGTCCCGCTGCCGTGCGCGTTGACATAGTCGATAGCCTCGGGCGGGAGACCTGCGGCGGCGAGCGCGCCGCGAAAGGCAACCAGAGCCCCCACCCCTTCCGGATGCGGCGCCGTCACGTGATGTGCGTCGGTCCCGGTCGCATGGCCGAGGAGCAGCGCCCGCGGTCTGACGCCGCGGGCGCGCGCGTGCGCCACGTCCTCGAGCACGAGCGCGCCGGCCCCCTCGCCGAGGGAGAGCCCCCGCCGCCCGGCGTCGAAGGGCCGGCAGGCCTCAGGATCGAGCGCCTGGAGCGCATCGAAGCCGGCATAGGTGAGGCGGCAGAGGCCGTCGGTGCCGAGCGCAACGGCCACCCGCGCCCGGCCCCGGCGAATGGCATCGGCGGCG
>VBLA01000328.1:6582-8004 GCA_005879245.1 Deltaproteobacteria bacterium | reverse complement strand
GTGCCATGCCGGTCGCGCTGCAGGGCGAAGAGGCCGGCCCGCCGAGCGGATGACACCCGCGGACCGTCGGCTGGTCGCGGCCGCGGCCGTCCTCGCCACGGGCCTTTGCTTCCTCGGCATCGGACGCACCGACCTCTGGGCGCCTGACGAGACGCGCGTCGCGGAGATCTCCCGTGAAATGCTCGACGGGGGGAACTGGCTCCTGCCCCGCTTGAACGGCCGGCCCTTCATCGAGGAGCCCCCGCTCTTCTACTGGCTGCAGGCGGGGACGTATCGTTTGAGCGGCGGACCGTCCGCGGCAGCGGCGCGGTGGCCTTCCGCCATCTCGGCGGCCCTCGGAGTGGCCGTCACGGCCGTCTTCGCCCGGGCGGTCGGCGGCAGTAGCGGGATCGCTGCGCTCGTGCTCGCGACGGCGCCGGAGTACTGGTGGATGGCGCGCTCCGGCACGCCCGACACGGCCGCCACCACTGCCACGGCGCTGGCGCTGACGCTCTTCCTCCTGGCCTGGAAGAGCGGACGGGGCGTTCTTCTGGCGGGGGCAGTTGCTGCCGTCGGCGTCGCATTCTGGCTGAAGAGCCTGCTGGGCGCAGGTCTGGCGCTGCTGACCGCGCTCGCGTTTATCGCCCTCGCCGGTGCCGGCCACCTGCGGACCCATCAGCTGGGCGCCGCCGCGCTCGGGCTCAGCGTCGCCATTGCCTCCTGGCTCGTCGCACTCGCCTGGCGCCAAGGCGGCAACGCGATCTCCTTCTTCCTTCTGACCAATCACCTCGGACGGCTCCTTGGATCTCGCGAGGTGGGCCACCTTCGCTCGGCTTTCTACTACGTGCCCAACCTCACGCTCGATCTTCTGCCGTGGTCCATCGCTCTGCCCGCGGCCCTGGTCGCGGCGGGGCGGCGCGCGCGCGACCCGGCCCGCCTGTTTCCGCTCCTCTGGGCAGCCTGCATGGCGGTCGCCCTCAGCCTCGCCGCCACCAAGCGGGCACACTACCTGCTCCCGGCCTACCCCGCCTTCGCGGTGCTCATCGCCCAGTGGTGGCAGAGCCAGGAGAAGTCGCGGCTCGATCGGGCGACGCGACGGGTCCTCGTGGCGACCCTCCTGTTCGGGTTCCCCGTCCTCGCCTTCGTCCTGCTGACACTGGACCCAGCCGTCGTCATGCTGATCGGATCGACGCGACACCTCCTCACCGCGACGCTCCTCCGTTCGCCGGCGCAGCTGGCACCCTGGGTCGCCGCGGGCGTCGTCGGGCTCCTCGGGTTCCTGTTCGCAGCAGCCGAGCGGGCGCACAGTCCGGCTCGGGCCGCCGTGGCCGTCGCGGCGTGCAGCGCCGCGCTTCAGCTCGTCATCACGCAGGTCGTGCTCCCGGAGTTCAACGTCTTCTGCAGCGCCCGACCGTGGGGCGAGCAACTGGGACGCGCGGCCCG
>VBLA01000328.1:0-6455 GCA_005879245.1 Deltaproteobacteria bacterium | reverse complement strand
CGGGCGGCGCTGGCGGCTGCGAACGGGGCGGCTAACTACCGCGACTAGACAGCGATCGTCTCTCCAATCATCTGCTCCGAGACCGTCCACAGGCGCTTGGCCGACTCCGCGTCCAGGGCGTGGGGGTGGTAACCGGCGAACGGCACGCCGGGTCTGACGGGCTCGCCTTCCTGGCAATCCTCGAGGTAACGACCGCCCTTGCCCTCGAGCTCCGGAGCGGTGGCGGCCCAGACGGACGTGGCCGCGCCCTGCGCGGGCGTCTTGAAACCCGTGCGTGGCTTCCCGTCGGGATCGAGCCAGCCGAGCGCGTCCATGTCCTCGCGGCTGAGATGCTGCTGCAGGCCGGTCATGATGCCACCCGGATGGACGGCGTTGGCGGTGATGCCGGCAGCCGCCCCACGCCGCGCGAGCTCCACGGCGAAGAGAGCGTTCGCGGTCTTCGACTGTCCGTAGGCCAGCCACCGGTCATAGGGGCGGCGCTCGAAGTGGACGTCGTCGAAGTGCACCGGTGAGAGCCGGTGGCCGATCGAGCTGAGCGCGACGACCCGGCATGGCGCGCCGGCCTTGAGCGCCGGCGCGAGCCGGCAGGCGAGCAGGAAATGCCCGAGGTGGTTGGTCCCGAACTGAAGCTCGAAACCTTCCGGCGTGCGCCCGAGCGGACACGCCATGATGCCGGCATTGTTGATGAGGATGTGGACGGGTGCCCCGGTCGCAAGCACGCGGTCGGCGAAACGCCGAACGCTCCCGAGCTCTCCCAGGTCGAGGTCTTCGACCCGCACGGCATCGCTGCGGGTCGTGGCCCGGACATCACGAGCCACCGCCTCGCCCTTCTCGCGGTTCCGTACGGCGAGGGTCACGGCGGCACCCGCGGCGGCGAGAGCGCGCGCCGTCTCGACGCCGATCCCCGACGCGGCGCCGGTCACAATGGCGTTCTTCCCGTGGCGATCGATGCTCGCGACGACCTCCATCGCCGTCGACCCATGTCCGAACCGGGACGTTACGCGCTCCACCATGCTCCCTCCTGCGACTTGTGATCGGCGTAGCGTGCCAACCCGGATGACGTAGCTCGACGCCGGTGAGTTCACGCCCGGCTGAGCGTAGTCCTTGTGCCCGTCGGGCGGCAATGGCCCACGACCGTCGGGCCACGCGACGGCCTAGGTCACCTGGACGGAGACGACGGCGGGAACCGGCTCCCATTCGAAGCCGGCACCCGGGATGGCCTTCAGAAGGATATGGGCCACCCGTCGATACAGGGTGAAGAACTCGTCGTCGCCGAACCCGGCACCGCTGTGAAACAGGCCCGCGTTGTAGGGCGGCCCGTCGATCAGCGCGTCCTGGCGGTCGTAGTGCCCGAGGACATCCGCATGATCCGCTACGACGAATCCACCCACCTGACGTTCGTCATCCGGGTCGACCAGCTGGCGAACCGTATTGACGACGCCATCGTTGAGGCCGAGGTCGATGGACGCCGGCATCGCGCCACTCTCGCTGCGGATCACCAGCCCCGGCCGGCTCTTCACGACGCGGCGGAGGAGGCCCCCGCACCGCTCCACCGCGGCCGAGGGCGCCGGTCGCTGATCGTCGCCCGCCGTCAGCCCGTACAGATCCTGGAAAAAGGGATCGCTGGGACGGTCACCCTGCGGCTGCACCTCCGTGCCGGTCACGAAGCAGGTGAGTGGCACCGCCGGGTCCGGGTCGAACGTCGAGCGGAGCCTCTCCATGTTGGCAGGACGGAGATCGGCGATGAGCTCGTGATGGCGCGCCACCTCCAGCATGAACTTCATCACGTCGTTGGGTGACGCGAGCGTAAGTCCTACCAGAGCCGCCGCCGCCCGGGGCACGCCCAGGGCAAGGTGGAGCAACGTGATGGCCTCCGGAAGGAGCGCCCCGGGATGGCGGAAGGGGTTCTCACCCCAGTGGGCGAGCCGACTCTCTGCAAGGTAGGTTCCGTAGTGCGGGGCCGCAATGGTGACGACCGAGGTGATCCTTCGCCGAACTCGCTCGTCCCCCCGACTCCACGCTCCGCCGTCGAGCGGCGTCGTGCAGGTGAGGAGCTGCGCGTCGACACCGCCGGCGCTGTGACCCACGAGGTGGATGCGCTCCACGCCTTTCAACTTCTCGGTCGCGAGTTGGCCCAGGGAGTCGAGGAGATGGCGCTGCCGTCGCGCGAGCGCGTGGCCCGGCAGGATCGTGCACGGCACGACCGGGACGGCATAGCCGAGTGGCTCCTCCAGGAGCCCGCGCAGCGCCGCCACCAGCCGGTCGGCGAAGGTGTAGAAGCCGCCCAGCCGCGCGAAGCCGAGGAATCCCGGAACGAGGACTACGAGGTCGGGCGTCAGCATCCCGAGCTAATCGTCGTCCCCGTGATGCTTGTACCAGCCCTCGTGCCTACCGTGGTCATGGTCGTGGTCGTGGTGGACGTGATGGATCCGGTCGTAGAAGGGATAGTAGTGGTGGTGCTCGATGTATACGGGCTGGTCGTGGACCACGTACTCATGAACGACGACGGGGTGCGGCCACATTCCCCACTGCCAGTGTGCGGCCGTGTCCACGACGACCGGCGGAGGGCTCACGACCAATCTACCCGGAACGGTGCCAGAAACCGCGCAACCCCCTGCCAAGCAAACGAGAGCTCCCGCTAGCAGATACTTCCGCATCTCTCCTCCTCAGCCCCTCTTCGTCGCCTAGCGGTGCCGACGACGGTACGGCGGCACGCCGCGCAGTGAAAAGCGTAGCACGCGCCAGCGCGGGTCTCGAACACAGCGGGTGAGAAAGGGGCGGTCCCGCCCGCTACGCAAGCTCTACGGCAGACTGCTTGCCGTGGAGCGCTGAACGAGCGCTCTGCGTGTGCTAAGGAGGATGTCGTGGTGATCTGGACCCTGCTGGCGATCTTTCTCCTGCTCGTCGGTGGCGGGGTGGGTCTTCCGATCCCGGAGGACGTGACGCTTCTCGGCGCGGGGGTTCTGGCGCGGCAACACCTCGTGGGTCTGCGCAGCGTGAACCTGGTGGGGTTCCTCGGAGTGGCGACCGCGGACTGGATCATCTACTGGGTCGGCCGACGGTACGGGCAGGACATCGTGGCGCACCCGTCGCTCGCCCGACTCTTCGGGGCGGCGCGGCTCGAGAGCGTCCGTCAGGCGGTCGAGCGGCACGGTGCGCGCGCGGTGTTCGCTGCTCGCTTCCTGCTCGGATTCCGCGTCGTCACCTTCCTCGCCGCGGGCACGTTCCGCGTGTCGCCCGTCAGCTTCGGCCTGGCGGAGGCGGCCGGCGCCGCGATCTTCGTGCCGGCGATGACCACGCTCGGCTTCCTCTTCTCGGACCGAGCGCTGCGGGCCGCGCACAACGTCAGCCGCGTGCAGCACTGGCTCGTGCTGCTCGGGCTCCTCGGTCTCACCGGCTACCTGGCGCTCCGGGCGTGGGTCGGCCGCACGGGCCTCGGAGGTGAAGCCGACGCGACCGCGAAAACATCCGCCCGCGCATCCGAGGAGGCCCGGCGCTCGGGCGGCAGCGCCTCATGACGCTGGCCGTTGTCCCGGCGTCGGCGTCAGCCACGAGTGTGACCATCCGCCCGAGGTGAATGGCATCCCTCGGGTTACACACTGCGCGATCCACGGCGGACACCTGCCGAGTGCGGCCGCCGACCGCTGGGTGACCGACGCGCTCGCCGCCACGGGCACCCTCTACACCCTCGACGAGGAGCTCGTGCGCCGCCTCCGTCCCGACGTCATCCTGACGCAGCGTCTCTGCGACGTCTGCGCGGTGGCGTATGGCAGCGTCGCCGCCTTCGCCGCGACGCTGCCCGGGCCGCCGCGCGTCGCCAGTCTCGAACCCTCGAGCGTGGCGGACATCTTCCGCGACGTGCAGACGGTGGCCGAGCTCCTGGGCGTTCCGGAACGCGGCATGGGGGTCGTCGCCGCACTCGAGCGGCGGGTCGCGGCGGTCCGGACGCGAGTGGCCGGTCAGCCCCGCCGTCGCTGCATCGTGCTCGAGTGGATCGATCCGCCGTATCGCTGCGGGCATTGGATCCCGGAGCTGGTCGAGATCGCGGGCGGCGTGGAGCCGCTCGGGCGCACGGGCGAGGACGCGACCCGCGTCGCGTGGGACGCGGTCGTCGAGGCACAGCCGGAGGTGCTCGTGCTCGCGTGCTGCGGCTATGACATCGGCCGCACGCGGGTCGATCTCCCATTCCTGCGGACGCGGCCGGGCTGGGCGGCTTTGCCTGCGGTGCGCGACGGGGCGATCTACGTCGTCGACGGCTCCGCCTACTTCAGCCGTCCAGGGCCGCGCATCGTCGAGAGCCTGGAGATCCTCGCGGGGATCCTCCACCCCGAGCGCTTCGGAGATCATTTTCCGGCGGGCGCGGTCGAAAGAGTACGAGACGAAGCCCCGTAGGGCGGCGAATCAACCGACGGGCGATCGCTCCGGCGTCGCCAGCCGCCACGCCGCTCGGACGAGCTCGCCCCGCAGGGCGATCAGGGCTTCCATCGTGCCGAGCCGCTCCGGCCGCACCCAGATCGGCGCCGCGAGCCGGTAGCCGCGCGCCACCTGCAGCAGGTAGGCATCGCCCGTCCAGTCGACGGTCACCCCGGTGCCCGGATACCAGCGGTCGAGGAGCCCCTCGGCCTCGCGTCTCAGGTCCTCGGCCATCTGCGCCTGCTCGGGCGTCATGGGTTGTAGCTACGCTCACGGCGGGTGCTGACAAGGCACGGTGCGGCAAGAGGCGCCTGGGGGGCGCGGCCGGCGCGTGGGAGGCAGATGCGACAGCGGCTGCGCTCACGGCTCGGGCATTGCCGGTGGTAGCCCATCGCGGTGTGGGTTCGCGTCACCGCGCTGCTCGTCGGTCTCCTGGCCGTCGCGCAGCGAATCGAGGGAACCCAGCCGCAATCCCGCGGACTGCCGGATGAAGTGGCGGCGGACGTCGTGGAAGCGGGTGGCTACGTCTCGTACGACGGCGCTCCGGACCTGACGGGGCCCGCCAGCAACGGGCCGCCTCACTTCACACCCGATGACGTCACACGCGACGACGTCTTCGAAGAGGATCACGCCGCGCGTCTGCCGGCGGGGGCGCAGATCATGCGCCACTGGGACGGCGCCGGGCAGGAGATCTGGGAGTATCCCGTCGGAACCCGTGTCGTTCATCGCTTCTTCTTGAAGACCGTCCCCACGGAGACGCTCTTCGAGATTCGGGTGGTGGAAAAACTCGCGGACGGGCGATGGGCCTTCGGCGCCTACGATTCGGACGATGCCACGCTGCGTCTCCGTCGCGTCATGCTGCACGACGTTTTCGACGTCGACCTGCCGCGCGGCCGCGTGCGGGTCGAGATGGATCGTCTGCATCCGGAGTCCTGCCGCGTGTGCCACAACAACCACAGCCCGCAGGCCTATCAGTACCAGGACGCGGAGCACGTGGGCCCGTGCGAGTTCGGCCCTGCCAACCCGTCGGTCCTCACCCACTGGGCCTCGCTGTATGCGGCCCGGTACGGCTACTGGCCGTTCGCGAACTGAGAGCCGGCTAGCTTTTCTCGCAGCGCCTCACCGGGTGAACTCGATGGGCTGCGGACAGGCGCTGCCCCCCGCGTTGTAGTCGTAGACCATCCGGCCGCCGAAGTCGGCGCCGCGCGACATCAGCGCGAGGAGGACGAGGAAGAGAATCAGGAACACGGCGCGGCCGCGCGCTGGCAGGGGACGCGCCACGAGCGCCCACGCTGCCAGTGCAACGCTCAGGCCGAGCGTCATGAGCATCAGCCGCTCGTGCTGCTCGAGGAGCTCCGCACGGACCGAGGGGGCGACCATCACGCCGTCCTCGGCCCAGAGCCCCGTCGCCACGGCGGTGACGGCCGCGATGGTCCCCAGTATCAGGAGCCAGAGCCCTATCGTGGCCAGGGAGTCGCGTCCCGTCACCCACGCGAGGCCGTAGAGGAGCGCCGCACCTCCCAGGAAAGCGAGAGGGAAATGTACGACGAGCGGATGGACGTTTTGGAGGTGCTGCGCTCCCGGAAGCAGGACCTCTAGCACCCGATCATTTCACCGACTCGGCGGTGAGGAAGGCCAGCCCCCCCTTCATGTGCTCGTGGCCCGTGACGGTCACCGTCTCGCCCATTCGGTTGATCACGTCGTCGGACAGGGCGGTCTTGTCCTTGGTCGGCAGGAGGATGTGCATCTTCCCCGTGGACTCGAGCAACCCCACGGGGATGCCCTTGTGGGCGCAGTCGATCCCGCACTGCTTGTGGGACGGACCCTTCGCGCCCATGGTGGTGTAGCAGAAGGTGTCGATCACCTCGCCCTTGACGCTCACCTCCTTACCCCCGCCCTCATGAGCGGCTCGTGTCGACGACAACATACCCAGCACCAGCAAGAGCGAGCAGCCCGTAAGTACAAACCTTCTCATCCTGGACCTCCCTGTAGTAAGTCCCGGCTCAACCGGGGTGCCTGAAGTCTCGGCTGTAGAGCGAAAC
>VBLA01000327.1 GCA_005879245.1 Deltaproteobacteria bacterium | reverse complement strand
GACACTGCTGGTGGCCCTCGGGACGACGCCGCCCGCGGCGGCGATCGATCTGAGCGGCGACTACGTGGGCTTCGGCGCGGACCCCTTCACCGTCACCGATGTGCAGACGGGAACCACCCTCCAGATGATGGGCCACGTTGTCGACAATTTCACGACGTACCCCCTCTCCACCACAGGTACCGTGGATCCTGCCACGGGCAAGTTCTCCGTCGCCGGAGAGATCACCGGATTCTGTCCGGATTTTGCGTACAGCGGCACGGGCGACGGCGAGAAGATGACCGGCACCTTCACCTCCCGTAGCTGCGGGATTTCGGGAACCCTCATCCTCACCAAGTGCGGGAACGGCGTGATCGACCCCCTGGAAGACTGCGAGCTCGATAACGTCTGCTGCTCGGCGCGCTGCCGGCTGCTCCCGGCCGGAACCGCGTGCACGAACGACGGGAACGACTGCACCCACGACGTTTGCGACGCGACCGGCACCTGCACGCACGTGCCCATCACCGGCCCCTGCGAGGACGGCAACGCGTGTACCATCGGCGACGTTTGCGCCGCTGGCGTGTGTGTGCCCGGCTCGCCGGCGCCGGCCGGCCACGCGTGCGACGACGACTTCGACCCATGCACCGCCGATGTCTGCGATGCGGCCGCCACGTGCACGCATGTGCCGGTGCCGGCCGGGGTGTGCCGCAGGGCGGCGTGTCACAGCACCTGCACGCAGCAGTTGAAGGAGTGCCGGCAGACGTGTCCCGGAGGCGGTCAGGCGCGCCGGGACTGCCGGGCAGCCTGCGCGCAGCGGAGCACCTGCACGGCGCCGGGCGCGCGCATCCGGACGCTTGCCTATGTCGTGAACGAGTGCAGCGTAGACCCGCAAGGCATGGGCTCCGGCCTCGTGCAGAAGCTCCTCATCCGGCGCGGGAACTGCGACCCGGTCGCGGTCAAGGAGTTCAGGCCGACGCCAGGGCCCGATCCTCTGTGCCGCGCCTATGGCGAATTCCGCACGGGCTTTGCGGCCCGGGTCGTCGGCCTCTTCCAGCACCTCTTCCAGCGCCTGGCGGTGCTGCCGGATGGTTCCGGGGTGGTCTTCGAGGTGACGAGCCAGTTCTCGGCATCTCCAGCCCCCACCGCCGAGCTGTCGCCCGAGGATGGCATCTTCTTCGTGCGCGCCGACGGGAGCGGACTCCGGCGCCTCGGTCCTGCCAGTCGCTGGCCGACGTTCTTCGTTGCCGCCGATCCTCCCCGCGGATTAACGCTTGGTGACTACGGGGAATTCTTCCCGGTCAGCCCCGACGGCCGGACCGTCGCCCTGATCGATCTCGGCCCTTTTGACGCGGCCGGGCACGAAGCGCCACAGATCTTTCTTCTCGACCTGCGATCCGGCCAGCGATGCCAGCTCACGCACCACTCGGACTCGTCCATCTGCTGCGAGAGCTTCCTCAACAGCCGAACGATTCTCTTCCACGGCTCCGATGCGGCGGGCCTCTTTACGGCCCTTTCAGTCAAGACGGATTGCAAGAATCCCGACGAGAAGGAGTTCCCGTCCATCATGCTGCCCGGCGGTGGGCGCGTCGTCTCGCAGTTCGAGGTCGCCGGCGCGAACCCGCACGCCTTGTATGTCCTCTTTCCCGACCGGCCGGCTGTGAATGGCGGCTTCGGCGGCTCCGTGGCCGAGGTGTTCCTGCTCGACGGCAAGAAGCTCGTGCAGCTCACCAACTTCCGCCGCGACGACACCGACCAGACCGGCGGCTTCATCGCCCGCGGCCGGGTGCTGTTCGGCGCATCGGCAAACCCCTTGGGCGAGAACCCGGATGAAATCTGCCAGCTCTTCTCCATCGATACCTTCGGCGTGCATCTGCGCCAGCTCACCCACCTCCCGTGGGACGGCCGGCCGCCCACCGGATGCTTGGTGCCTGCAAACATCTCCCGCCTTTTCCTGGACCCGATCACCGGGACCGTGCTGTTCCAATCGAGCTGCGATCCCGTCGGTGCCAATCCGTTCGGGGAGCAGCTCTTCGCGATGCGGCCGGACGGCACGGGGCTGCGCCAGCTGACGAACGCGCGCGGCTTGACGATCGACCCCGACGGCACGGTGCACGTCGAGTTGCCCGGCCCGTTCGCGTACACCTCCCCGGCAGGCGGTTGAGCCGCGGTTCGGTCGACGTGGGTCTGGGGTTCACGACTTTCACGTCAACCCAGATTTCCGCGCTCACGTCATGTCATCGTACCGGGCGACCGCCGAACGGGACAGGGGGCAGGGACCGGGTGCTGTCCTGGTTAGGACAGTGGGACAGCGTCCATCACCTCCGCCGCCCCGATGTCGCACCGGCGGAAGGACGCCTCGAGTGTGGCTCAGGCCTGCGGTGCCGCCGGCACGATGCGCGCCCGGCGCCGCTCCTTTCCAAGAGCGCGGGCTGCGAGACGATGCGCGGCCCGGGGGGGCCCAGATCCTGCGGCTCAGTGCGGATGGCGCCGGCACTTCACCGCGGAGCCTTTGTTGAAGCGCGTGAGCACCCGCAACAGACGGGGCCGGTTGGGCAAGCTCTGCCCTGCCCAGGCCCAGGCGAACACCACGTACCCCGACTGGCGGGAGGTGGCCCATTGGCAGAGCATGTGCCGCTCCTCGCGCGCCGTGGGCCAGCGCCACGTCGAGTCGGCGAACGCCTGCACCACTCCCCAGTAGGAGA
>VBLA01000326.1 GCA_005879245.1 Deltaproteobacteria bacterium | reverse complement strand
CACGATGACGCTACCGGAGCCCACGAACCGGCCGGCCGAGCAGAGCGGCGGCTTCGCGGCCCGAGCGTCGGTGGCACCGCACGGCAGGAAGCCAGCCAACACCACGGCCATGAGGGTATGGCGCCAGCTGCTCAGGCAGTCGTTCACGAGGACCGGCTTGGCTCCCGTGTTCAGGAGTGGGCCGTACTCAGAGATATCGTTCCGGAAGCGGTAGAATGACGAAGTTGTCCATCAGGTGCCGCACGAATTCGGAACGCTCCTCGACGAACCGCGGCAGGTCGGCGTCGGCTGAAAGCCCATCGATTACGACGCTTGGCGGCAGATACTTCTCCGAAAGCGGGTACTCCTGCCGAAAATACTCACTTGGGAACTCACGCTCGAGGCGCATCGCACCGTCGTCCGGAATACGACGGTAGATCGGGTTGATTCGCAGGTTTGCACGCGCGTCGAGCGCACCCTCTCGGATGCCTTCGTACCGTCGAAAGAGCAGGCCGTCCCGGCTCCCGATCAGGTCGATCGCATTGGCGGCATCGATTTCATCCGCCTGGTGCGCTTGCAAAAGGTCGAGCTGGTCGCGGACCATGAAGTCCTCGACGAGCCGGGGCTCGGAGAACGCCCTGACAGGGATGCGATGGAACAGCTGGAGCCAGGAGGTCGGTGGGAGAGGCTTCCCGGCAGCAACGTTGGATTGGAGCGCGTTGTGGACGTGCAGCATCGTCACGAGTCCGTCCTGCGATGTGACCCGTTCGATTTCTCGGACTAAAGCGGCGGGGCTATCCACGTAGTGGAACATGTCCAGCGCGACGACGCAGTCGATGGAAGCATCCCGAAAGGGCAAAGGGCCGTTAACATCGATAGCGATGACGGTAGACTCGGGGCTCATGTACCGCCTCGCGAGGAACAGCTCCCAGAAGGTCCGGTCGATGGAGAAGAGCGTGCTAGGCCGTATCGTAGTCGCAATTGCGAATGATGCATGGCCGATGCCGCAGCCTATGTCGAGCACAACACCGTTCCGCTGTCGCAGGAGAGGGAGGAGTGCGAATACAGGCCAGAAGCTCTCGGCGGAGAATCGATGCTTTAGGTAAGTCTCGAAGGTTGACGTCCCCAGAATGCTGCACAGCGGCGCGTCTGTCGTGAGGCGACGCTTGTCTCCGGCGGCCTGGCGGAGAGCCCAGGCGATGAGAACCCGGCCGGCCAACCGCCCGAAGACGCGCCGACGTGAAACCCAGCGGAGACGGCCGAGGGCGCGTTGCGCGCCCTCGCTTAGCGACAGGGCCAGGGCCCCGTGTCGGTCCCCTCTCTTGACGAGATCGACTACCTCTGGAGTTCCCGACCCGGTTCCCAGGCTCATGATTCCTTCGACGATCGGGTACTCCGCGCACTCGCAGCGCACGACCCCATAGAGAATTTCGCCGCTCGCGTCTTCGACCCCGGGACTTGGAAAGAGCGCACCTCCGCACGAGGGACAAATCAGATGGTCGAGAACCGAGGCGATCATGGTAGTCCGCGGCTACGTGTCCGCCCGACCTGCTAACCTCGTCGGGGTGCCAGGAGACAGTGTACGCCCTACCCTCCCTCGCCTGTCACGCTTCGTCTGGCTGAGCTTCAGGACGGCTTCCCGGATCGAGGCCGCGATGAACTCGACGTGGGCGTCGGTATAAAACTCGTTCCAGGGCAGCACCACGATGCGTTCGAGCCCGCGCATCGCCCCGGGATATTCCGCGGGTTCGTACACGACCTCTCCGTTCCCGTCGCGCACGCGACACGAGTACGGACAGCGGCTCGTCCCGTACGTCTTTCTCTCGACGAATACCTGGCACAGGAAGGCTGGTTTCTGAATATATCGTGGCACGCAGAAAATACCTGCGCTCTTGAGTGCCGCCCCGAGTGCGTCGGCGCCGCCAATCACCACTTCCGGGTCAACGACGAGTGAATACTTCCAGTATACGTGGGTAGCTCCTTGCACCGGTGCCGGGAGAGTGAGACCCGGAACATCGGCCAGGAGTACGGTCAGGCGCTCCGCCGTGCGCCGTCGGCACATTACGACCTTTTCGAGTTTTCCGAGTTGTGCGCGTGCTACGGCACCCTGGAGATCGGTCATGCGGTAGTTGAGAGCCAGGAAGTAATGATCAGGGTTGGGGTCGCCGTAGCCCCAGGCCTTGTCGCTGAAAAGCATCATCCGCCTTGCGTAGCGCGCATCCGTCGTGATGACCACGCCACCTTCGCCCGTGGTCATGTGCTTACCCTGCTGGAGGCTGAACGCTCCGATCGCTCCGATCGTCCCCACGAAACGCTCGTGCTGGGTGGCGAGATACGCTTGCGCGCAGTCCTCGATCACCGGGATGCCGTGGGCCTCGGCCACGCGCTGGATGCCAACGTCGTCGCACGGGTTGCCGAAGAGATGCGTCGCAATGATTGCGCGGGTGCGAGCCGTGAGGCGTGCGGCCACCGTCTCGGGCGTGATGTTCAGACTCACGGGATCGACGTCGGCGAAGATCGGGATCGCCTGCTGGTAGAGAATCGGCGCGATGGCTCCCATATCGGTGATCGGTGTCGTGATGATCTCATCGCCCGGTTCGGGATCGATGGCGGCGATGGCGGTATGGATCGCCGCCGTGCCCGACGTGACGGCGCGCGCGTGGGGGACACCGTAGCGCTCGGCGAAGGCCTTCTCGAAGGCCTTTACCTGGGTGCCCTTCGTGCAGTTGAGCGTGCCGGACTCGATGACCTCCCGCAGGAGTGCCAGCTCCTCGGCGCCGAGATCGCGACCGGTCCGGTCGGCGTCTGACGGAAGCACGATCGCCTGGACGCCCGGGAGATTTGCCGCTGCCATCAGGCCGCTTCCCCTTTGATCCTAACGTTCTGGAGCAGTGCGCTCGGCGCTCCGAGCTTCACGATCTTGTTCGCGAATCGAGTAATCCGCCGCGTGGCGTTGCGGGTATCGACGAGTATCCTCGCCTTGGCCGCGACTCCCGGGATGTCGAAAGCGCCGTGATCCGTCAGGAGCACGACACAGTCTTGAGCAGCAAGGAGACGCCCCGTGAGGCGCACCGACGCGAGGGCTGCCCCGTTGGTCTGCACGCTCGGGACGTGTGGATCGTGGTAGACCACCTGCGCCCCGCGCTGCTCCAGCAGTGAGAGGACGGTCAGCGCGGGCGACTCGCGCGTGTCGCTCACGTCGCGCTTATAGGCGACGCCGAGGACGAGCAGTCGCGCGCCCTTGATGCTCTTGCCGACCGCATTGAGTGCGTCGGCTACTTTTGCGACGACGAATTGGGGCATCTGCG
>VBLA01000325.1 GCA_005879245.1 Deltaproteobacteria bacterium | reverse complement strand
CGAGTGGCTCGCCGCGGAGCGCAGCGACCGCTTCCGCGACGAGGCGCACGTGCGCGGGCTCGTTCCGCCGGCCTCGATGGGGCACGGGCGCGAGGTACGGTGCATCGGTCTCGATCAGGAGCCGGTCGAGGGGTACCTCCCGCACGGCGTCGCGCAGCCGGTCCGCCCCTTTGAACGTGACTATGCCTGCCACCGAGACGTGGAGGCCGAGCGAGAGGTAGCGCCGCGCGTCGTCCCGCTCCCCCGTGAAGCAGTGGATGACGCCATCGAGCGGCACCGCGCCCTCCGCGCGGAGAATGTCCGCGGCGTCGGCGTGCGCCTCGCGGATGTGGACGACGAGCGGAAGGCCGAGGGTCCGCGCGAGCTGGACCGTGCGGGCGAACGCCGCCCGCTGCGCGGCGCGGGGCGAATGGTCGTAGTGGAAATCGAGACCGGTCTCCCCGATCGCCACGACACCGGGGTCGCCGGCCAGGCGGGTGAGCGTCGCGAAGGCGGCCTCGTCGGCGGTCGAGGCGTGATGCGGATGGATCCCGACCGCGGCCACGATCTCGACTGACCCCGAGCGCCCCGCCAGGGCGACGGCGCGAGCGTTGTCGGCGGCTGGCCCCGTCGCCCCCACGCATACGATGGCGGTCACGCCGTTCGCGGCGGCCCGCTCGAGCACTTGCGCGCGCTCGGCGTCGAAATCGGGCTCGGCCAGGTGGCAGTGGGTGTCTATGAGCGGTGGCGCGTCGGTCACTCGGGCACGACCTCGACGCGCGGGAAGAGCGGCTCGGGCGGCGCCGTCCGATGGCCGGACGGAAACGCCTCGCCCCAGGGCAGATCGAGCTCGGCGAGCCGCGCCGCGGGCAGCCCTAGGAGGGCGGTCAGCCGCCGCGCCGTTTCCGGCAGGAACGGCTCCGCGAGCTGCGCCGTGGTGCGGAGCGCCTCGCAGAGCTCGTGGAGGATCGCCCCCACCCGCGGCCGCTGCGCGGGGTCCTTCGCGAGGGTGAAGGGAGCCGTCTCGACGACGTAGCGGTTGGCGTGATCGAGCGCTCGCCAGAGGGCCTCGAGGGCACGATGAAACGCGAGCTCGGCGACGTGCGCGTCGAGCGTCCGCCGCGCGGTCGAGAAGGCACCGCGGAGCGAGAGATCCTGCGGCTCGGGGGCGAGCGGCTGCAGCGCGCCCTGGAAGTAGCGCTGCTGCATGGCGAGCACGCGACTCGCCAGGTTGCCGAGACTGTTCGCGAGATCCGCGTTCAGACGGGTGACGAGCGCCCCCTCGCTGAACTCCGCATCCTGCCCGAAGGCCATGTCGCGGAGGAGGTAGTAGCGGAAGGCGTCGGCGCCGTAGCGGGCCTTCATGTCGAGTGGCCGGATCACGTTGCCGAGGCTCTTCGACATCTTTCCCTGCTGCATCTGCCATGTGCCGCCGGCCACAGGTCCGTCCGTCCGAGGTGGTCGAGCGCGCTCACGTAGTTCAGCAGCGCGTCGAACCAGACGTAGGTGACGTAACGACCGTCGAAGGGCACCTCGATCCCCCACGAGAGCCGACTCTTCGGCCGCGAGATGCAGAGGTCGCCGATCGGCTCCCGCAGCAACGCCAGGACCTCGCGCCGGTAGCCGTCGGGGGTGATCCGTTCGGGCTCGGTCTCGAGGGCGGCGACGAGGCGCTCCTGGTAGGCCTGCATGCGGAAGAAGTAGTTCTCCTCGGCGATCTCCGTCGGCGCCACGCGGTGGTCCGGACAGCGGCCATCCACCAGCTCGCGGTCCTGGTAGAACCGCTCGCAGCCGAAGCAGTAGAGACCACGGTAGCTGCTGAAGTAGATGTCGCCCTGGGCATGGATTCGCTCGAGCACGCGGCGCACGAAGGCCACGTGGTACGGATCGGTGGTGCGGATGAAGTGATCGTAGCGGAAGTCCATCGCCTCCCAGGTGGACCGGAAGAGCGCACTCACCCGGTCGGCGTGGGTTTTCGGTTCGACTCCCGCGGCAGCGGCCGCCTGGGCGATCTTGTCCCCGTGCTCGTCCGTCCCGGTCAGGGTGAAGACGGGCCGTCCGCGAGCGCGCCAGAACCGGGCCAGAACGTCGCCCAGCAACGTCGCGTAGGTGTGACCGAGATGCGGCTCGGCGTTGACGTAGAACAGCGGAGTCGTGACGTAGAGCGGCTCGATTCCCATGGGACGCGCCGAGGTCTAGGCGTCCGCGTGAGGAGCGACCCCGCGCGCCGACTGCGGGCAGCGTGCGCTTGAGCTCGGCGTAGGTCTGGAACTCGTAGCGGAGGCAGCACTTCAGCCGGCCGCACATGCCCGCGAGCTTCGAGGGGTTGAGCGACAGTCCCTGTTCCTTGGCCATCTTGACGGAGATCGCCTGGAACTCCTGCAGCCACGACGAGCAGCAGAGCTCCCGGCCGCAGGGACCGACACCTCCCGTCGCCTTGGTCTCGTCGCGCGCGCCGATCGACTTCATGTCCACGCGCGTGTGGAGGAGCTCGCCGAGCTCGTTGACGAGGCCCCGGAAGTCCACGCGATCTTCCGCGACGCAGAAGAAGGTGACCTTGCTGCCGTCGAAGGTGCTTTCGGCCTTGACGAGCTTGATGGGCAGCGTGCGAGTACGAATCAGATCGAGAGCGACACGGTAGTGCCCCCGCTCGCGCTGGAGGTTCTGGTCCTCGCGGGCGAGGTCGCGCGCGTCGGCCTTCTTGATGACTCGTTGCAGCGGGCGGACCGCCGGGCGCGGGCGGGGCGGGACCACGACGAGCCCCAGCGCGGGACCACGCTCCGTCTCCACCAGCACGCGATCGTCCCGCTGGAGGATGAGCGGCCCCGGATCGAAGTCATAGATCCGCCCAGTTGGCCGGAAGCGGATGCCGACCGCGAGGGTGTGCGCGTCTACGGTCTGCTCGTCCATGAGCGTCTATCCTCGCGATCCGCCCCGCCCCGCTCGATGTTTCGCAACACGAGGAGCATCGTTTCGAGAGCGAGTACCCGGTTGGCGTTCTGTCCGAGAGCGTCGATAGTATCACAGACCGCCTCGAGTTGGCGAAGGCGCGCCGTCGCCGGCATTCGGACGGCCGGGGAGCCGTCGGCGGTCCTGGGCGGTGTGCTGTCCGGCGCGAGAGCGAGCTCCAGGGCGTCGCGATAGAAGGCGAGCGAGATGGTGAGGGCCAGATCGAGCGGTCCCCGTGCGAGGTCCTGCGCCACTTCGGAGATCTCCGCAGCGGATCGCGAACCGAGGTGGAGAAGCGCGTCGAGCACGCGCGCGCGTGTCTGCACGGCCTCGTCGCCGTCGAGGAGAAGCGCTCGGCCGGGTGACCCCTCTGCGAGCTCCGCCACCAGCTGCGCGCGCTCAGCCGGGAGACCGCGCGCCACGAGGACCCGGGCGACGGTCGCAGGGGCGAGCCGATCGAGGCGCAGGAGCTGACAACGGGAGCGAACCGTCGGGAGGAGGAGCGAGGCGGCAGGTGCGAGCAGGACGATGTGGCAGCCTGGCGGTGGCTCCTCCAGGGTCCGGAGGAGGGCGTTCTGCCCGTGCTCGTTCAACTCGTGCGCCCCGTCGATGATGGCCACCTTGCGGGTCGCCATGAGCGGCTGGAGCGTGAGCCAGCGGGTCAGCTCGCGGACCTGTTCGATACGGATGTCGCGGCGGTCCTCGTCCCGCGCCACGATGTGCACGTCGGGATGGGTTCCCCCCAGAACCCGCGTGCATTGCGGGCACGCCCCGCACGCGTCGTCCTCGTCGGGGGCCGCGCAGAGGAGGCGGGCCGCAAGGGCGTCGGCGAGGGCGCGTTTCCCGACGCCTTCGGGACCGAGGAAGAGAAAGGCGCTCGGCACGTGATGCTCGGCCACCGCACGGCGCAGCCGTTCGACCGCGCGCTCGTGTCCAAGGATGGTGCGGAGTTTCACGGATGCTCCCGGAGCCGTCGCTCCACCTCGGCGATCACTTTCCCCTGCACCCGTTCGACGGGCTCCGCCGTGTCGATCACACGGAAGCGCGTGGGCTCTGCCGCGGCGAGGACGCGAAACCCGTCGCGTACGCGCTCGTGGAAGGCGACGACTTCTCGCTAGGCCCCGGCCGTAGCCCTGGTAGGCCAGGGTCGATTCCGAGAATCGATCGGAGAGCACCACGCGACCGGCGGCGAGCCCCGGACGGATGACCTCGTCCACGTGCTGGGCGCGGTCGGCGCAGTAGAGGAGGAGCTCCGCGAGCGCCGTCAACGGCACCGCCTCGGCATCCAGGAGAAGCCGACGGATGGCGGTCCCGGCAGGGGTGCCGCCCGGCTCGCGCGTCTCGACCACCGCGTGACCGAGTGTGCGAAGATGCGTCGCGAGGTGACGAAGGTGGGTCGACTTACCGGAGCCCTCGATGCCCTCGAAGGTGACGAAGAGCGACACGGGCGAGCGCTCCGTCTAGCCGGAGCGTCTGGCGATCGCAAGCCCGATCAGTCCGCCGCGCCGGAGCCCAGGACGAGGCCGATCCCGTGCAGGAGCTGCCGAGGAGTGAAGGGCTTGGTGATGTAGTAATCCGCTCCGCCCTTGTAGCCGGCCAGCAGATCATCGTCCTGGCTGCGCGCGGTGACCAGGATGACCGGGAGCGCGGCGTGCCGCGGGTTGGCGCGTAGGCGCTCGAGGAACTCGAAGCCGTCCATCTGCGGCATCATGAGGTCGAGCAGCACCAGGTCGGGACGGCGCTCTTCGATCGACTGGAGTGCCGTCGGCCCGTCATGAGCGAGCTGGACCTCGAATCCGCGCGTCCGGAGGATGTCGCGGATGATCAGGAGGTTATCCTCGTTGTCGTCGACGACCAGAACGAACGCGCTCATCGCGGTTCCCCCAGGAACTCAGCGCGGCGCGAGGAAGTTACGCACCGTCGCGCGAATCGTCTGCGGCCGGCACGGTTTCGAAAGATAGCCGTCACAGCCGGCCTTGCGGGCACGCTCCTCATCTTCTCGCATGGCGAACGCGGTAAGGGCGATGATCGGAATATCGGCACTTTTCGGGTCGGCCTTGAGCCGCCGGGAAGCCTCCCAGCCGTCCAGCTCCGGCATCGCCAGGTCCATGATGATGAGGTCGGGATGCGCCTGCCTGGCCAGTGCGATGGCGGAGCGCCCATCCGGGGCCTCCAGGGTTTCGTACCCCTCGAGCGCCAGAACCTTGGTCACGATCCGCCGGCTCTCGGGGTCGTTCTCCACGACGAGCACCCGCCTCGCCGGGGCTCGGGATGCCCTAGCCGACATCACGGAGCCCTCGCAGGACAGCGCGTCGCGGTAGCGCAAGAAGCCCGTCGGCAGTGACGATCGCCGCGCGACTCTGGCGGAGCGCCAGACGGCCGGCCACGGCCAGGGGTGCCACCGGAGCACCCGGTGCCCCCGGTTCGCCCAGCCACAGCGCCCCTACCACCCCCAGGGCCGCCCCTTCGGCGATCCTCAGGCCACCCGCCGCCACCACGAGTCCAGTAAAATCCAACGACCCGCGAATGTCGAGAGCACCCTCGACGAGGAGGAGTCCCGAGCCCTGTCGGGCGTCCGAGATCACCAGGTCGCCGCGGACGAGGGCGAGCGCGGGCGGAGAGGGGGGGGTACCCTGGGAGACGAGGACCTCGGCGCCCGCTGGCCGGGCGGCTTCGGCCCGCGTTGCGAGCGCGGACAGGGGAGGGAGCGGCGCTTGGACAGGGGCTGGGGTCCGGGGACTCGGCGCGACATGCGGACCCTCCGCGGCGACCCAGGCATCCAGCTCCGTCGGCGTCGTCGGCGCCGCGAGCCCCGGTAGGTCCGGTGCCTCCGGATCGACGTCGGCCCCTTCCAGCACCATCATCCCGGTCACAGCATCGGGGAACGGCGGCAACGTGGTCCACAGGAGCGCTGGCGAGGCCGGTGCAGGGTCGCGGCCTATGATCGCTTCGAGCAGGCGCCGACCCTCGCCGGCGAGGGCGTCGATGGCGAGCAGTACGCGCGGCGGATCAGGCGTCCCGGGAGCGCGTGCAGCGTGGCCGCTACATCCCGTCGGCGTCGCGAGGGTCCCGTCGTCCGGCGTGGAACGTGCGCCGTCGGGTCCGAGGAGGAGCGGCTCGAAGTCCCAGCCGACGGGGAGGGCGGTGAGGCTCTGGGCGATGCAGGCATCGGCCGCGGCCAGCGCTTCGACCATCGCGCGCCGCTCGCGTGCGAGGATGATCTCGGTGCGGACGACGTCCGCCAGTCCGGCGACGAGAGCCGCCGAGACCGCGAGCGCGACGAGCGCGGCCGCCAGCGCGGCCCCCCGCTCGCTGCCTGCGCGCGCACGACGTCTCACGGCGATGTCCTCAGGGCGACGACGACCCTGCGCGTCGTGGGAGTCCCGCGCAGCCGGAGTGTCAGGTCGAGCCCGACGGCGCGGATCCGGGAGCGGTCGGGTACATCGAGGCCGGCTGGAGGGACGGCGAGCGGCGTGCCGGTCGCGTCGAGATAGCGAAAGCCGCAGGCAAGTACCCCTCCTGCCAGCGGCAGCGACTGACGACCGATGATGCGCGACAGCTGCTGGGCGGGGAGCGCACACACGTAGGCGGTCGTTTCCTCCGAGCTCGCGGCGACTGTCCCGTCGCCGTTCAGGTCGGCGGCGAGCGTCAAACGGTCCGTCCGCGCCTCGCTCACCGCCGGGACGCCAGCCGCCGCTGGATCGTAGCCGGCCCGCCGGACGTCGAAGGTGAGTGCTTCGACGGCGAGCTGCACCGTGTCCTCCGTCTCTCCCCGCGCAGCAACCGCCACGAGAAGCCCGCTCCCGGTGCCGACGACGGCCACGAGCGTGCCGAGCACGAGGAGGGCGAGCATGGTGCCGACGAGCTGCTCCAGGAGCGCGGTGCCCCGCTGCGCACCGCTTCTCACGGGAAGGCTGCCGTCGCGAGGCCGAGCGTTCGCTCGCCCCACGAGACCTCCACGTTGAGGCCGACGGGTTCTCCCCGGCCGCCGGTCACATGCCAGCGGCGAGTGAAGCGGGTGCCGTTCGCCGCGACGATCGTGTCGCTCCCGTCGGCTCGTGCTCCTCCCCGGAGCGTTTCCAGCTGGGCGGTGGCGAGGGCGAGCGCGACGCTCGTGTCGCGCGCCAGCCCGAGGCTTCGGGTCGCGAGCGCCGCCGAACCGGCGAGCCCGGCGACGGCGAGCCCGGCGAGCGCCCCGGCCGCGAGCGCCTCGACCACCGACACACCTTCCGTGGGTCGACCGGTCATGGGAACCGCACCCTCCCGCGCTGGTTCACGACCACGTTCCGCGATCGGCTCCCGGCGGCGAGCGTGATCGTACCGTTGTCGGCCGTTCCGAGCGCACCGAAGACGATCCGGCTCCGGGCGGGGAGCACCGCGAACAGCACGCCCCGGGGTAAGCCGTGCACCTCGATCGTCCCGCTTCCGTCGCGCAGTTCGTAGGTGTGGCCCGGGGCGTCGAAGCGCGTTTCGACCGACGGCGACGGTCGTCGCCAGGGCCAGGCCGACGAGCGTCTCGAACAACGTGAAACCGCCGGATCGGTGCAAGTCTCGCCTCTTTCCTGGCACCACCGGGGGGCGAGACCCGCGTACCGGCTGCCGTGCTACCGGCGGCGGCTAGCCGATGCAAGACCCTCTTGCCGCGGCTACCCGATGTCCCACGGGAAGGTCGACCGCGGGGCGTAGAGTGCCAGCAGCGCGCCGAGCGCAAGGAACGGGCCGAAGGGGATCTCCGTCCGGCGCGCTGCCCGGCGGAGGAAGGGAGCGAGCGCGAGGAGCCCGTGACGGCGCGCCACGCGCCGCGCAGCCCCACGCCACCTGCGCGTCGCGATCACGGCGACCCCGGCGAGCGACCCGGTGACGGATGCGACGATCAGCACGACCGGGATCGCCCGCCAGCCGAGAAAGGCCCCGATCAGCGCCAGGAGCTTGACGTCGCCCAGCCCCATCCCCTCGATGCCGGTAAGACGCTCGTAGCTCCACGCGACCGCCCACAGGATGCCGCCTCCGATGAGCACGCCGGCCAGCGCATCGGTGAGGGCGATTCCTCCGGGCAGGTACGTGGCGGCGAGACCGACGAGGATGCCGGGCAGGCTGACCTCGTCGGGGATGAAGCGATGGTCGAGGTCGACGAAGGTGACGAGCAACAGCGCTGCGGTGAACGCGAAGGCGATCCCCGCGTAGAGCGTTGCGTCGAAGCGGAGGAGTGCCAGGACGGCGAGCCC
>VBLA01000324.1 GCA_005879245.1 Deltaproteobacteria bacterium | reverse complement strand
TGCGGCATCGAGGTCGACGTCGAGGACGGGCGCGTGCTCGCCGTGCGCGGCGTACAACCCCGCCTTCCTCCATCCCGAGGATCTCCGGCACATCGGTGCTCAGCCCGGGGACATCGTCCGGATCGACTCGGATCACGACTTCATCTACGGCGTCGCCGAGGCATCGGTCGACGTGCGGCCCGGCGTCGTCTCGATGGCACACGCCACAAGGCGATGCGCCCGAGCGCGACGGCGAGGTCCGCACCATCGGCAGCACGACGGGCCGCCTGGTCAGCACGGAGCGCGATTTCGAGCCCATCTCCGGCATCCCGCGCCAGAGCGCCATCCCGGTGACCGTCCGTCCGCTCACGCCCACCGAGCTCGCCGCCCTCGCTCCGGGGCAGTGAGGAGGGGGGTGGACGCCACCAGCTCGTCCCGTGCCCCGGCTCGCGCGGAAGCATTGCCGAAACGTGCCGAGGGCGAGTAGAGTTCGCCCTGTGGACGGGCCTCGTTCGTTCAGCTCGAAAGAGTCGGACAAAGTCCGCTGGAGGTTCTCCTCCGTGCGGGTCCTCATGACAGTCGGGGTGCTGGCTCTCAGCTCAACGGCAACACCGATGCAGTTCTGTGAACGGAGAAACGGCATCGTCGTCATGCGTGTCGACAGGTGTCATCGCAGGGAAAAGCAAATAGCTTCACCGCTCTGCGACTGCACCACGACCACCTCTACCACGCTCCCTTCTCAATGCGTGTCCTCCGGGGGTTTGTGCAACTGCCAGAATGACCGGGGCGAATGTTTTCCGGAAGTGGCGGGAGGTGCGGACTCTGGTCGATTCATCTGCACTGACCCCACCACGTTCGACCTGACTCACAGTTGCCGGTCAGTCGTGGACTGCCCTCAGGGGCGGGCGTGCCTCGACACCGGTGGGAGAGCAGCCTGCGCGCTCGTGTGCGTGCCGTGCGGACTCCAAGGGAACCTGTGTGATACGGACAATGACTGTTGCAGCGGGATGGGTCTGCACTGCAACCCGTCGATGAGCAATCCTGCCCTCCACGTTTGCGGCTGAATCTGACCGGGTAGTCGCGACGATCCTGCGCAGGTAACGGAACGCCCCATCGGGTCCTACCACCCTCGCCGGTCCTCCGTCACGAGACGCGGCGATGTAGCAGTGCCTCGCCTCAGATCGGCACGTCGCCCACGAAGTTCGCCGCTTTGCCGATGGCGTCGTTGGCCACGTTGCCGGCGACTGGGACGATGGAGATGATCGTCCCGGCGAGACGCATGGGCACGCATGCACCTCCAGGGGGGGTCGCTTGAGGCTACGCCGTGGGCTACCGTCCGGTGCCACGAGAGGAGGATCGCATGAACCACGACGATGCCATCCGGCTGTTCGCCAAGACCCTGCAGAACGTCGAGCGCTGGATGGACAAAGCCACCGCGCATGCGAAGGCCAAGTCCTTCGAGGTCGACGTCCTGGCCCAGGCCCGGCTGGCGCCGGACCAGTACCCGTTCGTCCGCCAGGTGCAGTCGGCCTGCGACCAGGCGAAGTACGCGGCCGCGTACCTCGGCGGCAAGCAGCCACCGTCGCACCCGGACACGGAGCAGACGTTCGCCGAGCTGCGGCAGCGGATCCAGAAGTGCCTCGGGTTCCTCGAGACGGTCCGGCCGGCGGACCTGGCCGGCGCCGAGGAGCGGAAGGTCGCTCCGCCCTGGCTCGGCGGGAATTGGCTCCGTGGTGACGACTACCTGGTGCACGTGGCGGTACCGAACTTCTTCTTCCATGCGACGATGGCGTACGCGATCCTCCGTCACAACGGCGTCGATCTCGGCAAGATGGACTTCATCGGCTCGATTCCGACGAAGGAGGGCTGAGACGACCTCGGGCACGTCTTCGATCCCGCCGGTGACGTGATCGCCTGAAACGCATCCGTAGTGGACAAGGCGTCCAGCTGGCGTGGCGCCTCGAACGCATCGGCTGACACCTGCGCCTGAGCCGTGTCCGTGGTGTCGACGAGCATCCGCCACGAGCGGGTTGCTCGACCGTCTCCTTCGCGCGACGAATCCTGTGGGACCGATGGCTGCGGATCTCACGATGCGTGGAACTCCTTCACTGCGCCGACGAAGCGCGCGACGTCGCTCCGGTCGACGTCCAGATGGGTGACGAGCCGGATCGTTCCTTCGCCGCGCACGAACATGCCACGCTTCGCGAGGTGCTCGCGAAGCGGCGCCGACCGGCCCGGGGCGACGGTGACGTAGACCATGTTCGTCTGCACCGGTGCGACGCCGAGACCGTCGATCCCGGCAAGACCTTCGGCGAGCAAGCGGGCGTTCTCGTGATCTTCGGCGAGCCGCTCGACGTTTCGCGCGAGCGCGTGGATCCCCGCCGCCGCGAGCACGCCCGCCTGCCGCATGCCGCCGCCGAGCACTTTCCGCCAGCGGCGGGCCCGCGCCACCAGCGCCCGCGAGCCACAGAGCACCGACCCGACCGGCGCGCCGAGGCCCTTCGAGAGACACACCGACACCGAGTCGAAGGGCCGGCTGATCTCGGTGACCGAGACGCCGAGGTGCACCGCCGCATTGAAAATGCGGGCGCCGTCGAGATGGAGAGCGGCTTGATCGCGGCCTCGACCTTGCCGAGATCGAGTGAGCCGTCGGGCTCGAAGTCGAGCGGTTGCGGCTGGATGCTGCCGACGACCGCCGCGCCGCCGCCCTCGAACTTGTACGTATGCGCCTGCTGCCCGACGATGTACTCGTCGCCGCGCTCGCAGTGGGCGAGCAGAGCCAAAAGGTTGCTCTGCGTCCCGCTGCAGACGAAGAGCGCGGCTTCCGTGCGGAGGCGCTCCGCCGCGATCGCTTCGAGGCGGTTGACGGTCGGATCCTCGCCGTAGACGTCATCCCCGACTTCCGCGGCCGCCATCGCCGCGCGCATCTCGGGGGACGGACGGGTCACCGTGTCGCTGCGGAGGTCAATCGGCTTCATGTGTCGACCCTTAGCCGTCTCCGAACGGCATCCGCAACGAGGTGCAGGAGAAGATTCGGCGGGCATGGAGAAGGCGCTCACCTATCTGGGCCACGTCGAATGTCGGCACCGGAGAGTTCACGACCACCTTCATCGCGCAGCATGTCGGTGCCGGCAGGGCTGAGCGCATCGGAGCGGGTAGTCGCAAAAACACACGCCGTCACCGTTCAAGCAAGACCGCAGTTTGAATATCGTAGCGTTCCGGCGTGAGCGAGACGACGTTGAGGTACAGCCCCCAGTGTCGGCGCACGTAGTCTCTACGGTAGAACACTTGCGCTTGACCCGGGCCCCCCTGACCGGGTGTCCTGTTGATGGTGAAGAAGTCGTAACCTGTACTCATAAAATGACTCTCCTCGTCGTAAGCGCGCAGGAGTTCCGCCACCGGCGGGTTATGGTTGGCCGCCATACATAGCTCGATGGAGCGCTCGTCCTGGATCGTCAGATAGAGCCTGCCACCAGGTCGGACAATTCGCCTGAGCTCCATCAGCCGCGGGCTGAGATGCTGTTGACACCAGAGCATATGTTCGCTGCTGATATCCACTCCCCAGACGTCGCCCCTCTCCGCCAAGTCGGAAAGCCATCGAATCATGATTCCCGAGCCGCAGCCAAAATCCAGAATTTTGTTGTACGCCTGAACTGGAGTGCCCGAGGTTTGAAGAACCTCCTTCATGCTCTCGACGAATAGCTGGCCCATAGCAAGGTACTGTTCCGGGGTTTCGGCGTAGCCCCACCAAAGTTCTCGCGGGGGGACGACCAACTCGGACCGGTAATCGCGCCGACGGCTGGGTGGCCGTATCAGATACGACGTACGATGTGGCAAATACGGATAGAACTTGGCAGCGATGTGAGGGTTCGTCAGTACACCCTCGTTGACACCATCATGAATCTTGGCCGCGAGGACTCTTCTGGCGGAGGGATTGGCCCGCCAAAGCCATCTGAGGATCACGCTCATCGATCATTCGGTGCGACGTACCACAGTATCGCGCGACCTCGTTCGTCGTCCAGCCGCCCCGAGGGCGTCGGCGAACCAGTCGCCCTACCGGCTCATCGGTGCCGCCGAAGGAGCGCGTGATATCCGTTCGGGTGGCTCTCCTTCCTAGATTGGCTCGCGTCGTTGCCCAGCAACCGTCGCTCACCATGGGCTCGCGGAAGGGATCGAGGTGATCGCGGACGACGGGGTAGAGGACGGCACCTTCGGCCGCGCGAGGCCGGTAGGTCGCGGCATTCACGGCGGCCGGCGCAGCCAGGCCCGCGCCGTCGACGGTACCGCATCAGCGCGGGTTTCCGCGGCCGGGGCGCTGGGTCGCAACAGCGAGCTACCTGCCCCGTCGCGCGGGCAACCTGTAGGCCCCCCTGGGCACGTTCTTCCGTCTCGCCGGGGGCGGCGCCGTCGGAAGCCTCGGCGTCGAGCTCACGCCCGGGCGATGGTCGCCACCGATCCCCGGCCCGTGCACGTCCCGAGGAGAAGAACTCGCGGGGGTGAGACCCGGGGTCGCGACGATGGTCATGCACGCTTGCATCGCGACCGCGCCTCAGCGAGGAATGATCCCTATGGGCCTCTTCCAACATGACATCCGAAACGGCACCGCCTGGGTGACCTTCGACTCCGGCGGGATGAACACGCTCTCGCAGGCGGCGGTGACCGATTTGCAGGCCGTGACCGCCGCGATCGCGAAGGCGCACGCGACGACGCCGCTCGCCGGCGTGATCCTGAAGGGCAACAAATTCGGGCTCGGCGCGGGCGCCAACATCGGCGAGCTCATGGGCGCTGATCGCGCGCAGCTCGGCGGCTTCATCGACGTCGGCCACGCGGCCCTCTTCGCCATCGAGGAGAGCGCCATTCCATGGCTTGCCGTCGTCGACGGTCTCGCGCTCGGCGGCATCTACGAGCTCGCGCTCGCCTGTCGCGCGATCGTCGCGACCGAGCAGTCGACCGTCGGGTTCCCGGAGATCCGCCTCAACATCTTCCCCGGGCTCGGCGGGACCCAGCGCATGCCCCGCCGGAGCGGCCTCGTGAACGCCGCTGATCCGGTGAACGGCGATGCGGGCTTCACGGCCGTCCTCCAGGGGAAGAACTTCCGGGCGAAGGAGGCACTCGCAATCAAGATGGTCGACGCCCTCGTGCCCTCGGGCGCCGACGTCGACCGCTTCGCCGAGACCTACCTCCGCGAGACCGTGCCCGGGCTCGTGCGCGAGACGCCGCCCGACCTCGCGAACGCGGAGGCGTTGAAGGGCATGATCCTGCCGATGATCCAGCGCGCCACCATGGGCCGTCCGAACCCGCGCGCGCCCTACGTGGCGCTCGACGTGATGGTGAAGGGCGCGGGGCTGCCGCTCCGCGAAGGGATCAAGCTCGAGCGCGATGCCTTCGTCGACGTCGCCACGTCGGCCGAGGGCAAGGCCGGGATGCGCTTCTTCTACACGCAGCAGTCGGTGCAGAAGCTTCCGAAGAGCTTCCCGGGCCGGGCCCGCCCGATCAAGCGGGTCGGCGTCGACGGCGCCGACGGCTTCATGGGGAACGCGATCGCGTGGCTCGCGCTCGAGGCGGGCTACGACGTCGTCGCGCACGTGCCGATCGCGAAGTTCGTCCCCGCGGTCCCGGAGAAGCTCACGACGAAGTACGGCCGCGCCCTGAAGAAGGGGAGCATGACGCAGGCCGACCTCGCCGCGAAGCTCGCGCGCGCGAAGGTCACGACGAACCTGACGGACCTCCAGAGCTGCGACATCGTGATCGAGGCGCGCATGGAGAACCCCGAGATCAAGGCCGAGTTCTACCGCGCGCTCGGGAAGGGGATGAACCCCGCGGGGCTCGTCGCCTCGAACTCGAGCTCGATGGGTCCCGGGCTCCTCGGCAGCTTCTTCGCCGAGGGCGGCGGTCGCGCGAAGAACTTCCTCAACCTCCACTTCTTCAGTCCCGCCGAGCACCCGATGATGCAGCTCGTCGAGGTGATCCGCGGGAAGGACACGGCCGACGACGCGGTCGCGACCGCGCACGCGTTCGTGCGGAGCATCAACAAGACGCCCGTCGTCCTCCAGGACGGCTCACCCGGCTTCCTCGTGAACGCCGGCCTCGCCGCGTACATGCTCGAGGCCGAGAAGATCTACCGGGAAGGTACGCCCGTCGAGGCGATCGACGCCGCAATGCGCGAGGCGATCTTCCCAATGGGACCGTTCGAGCTCGGCGATCAGGCGGGCCTGGACATCGCGGCCGGCATGTTCGACACGATCGCCGCCGCGACGCCGATCGACCCGCCGCCGCTCGTGTGGAAGCTCCGCGAGGCCAAGCGCTTCGGCGTGAAGAGCGGCGCCGGCATCTACGACTACACCGACGGGAAGAAGACGGGCGTGTGGCCGGGGCTCGCGGCGCTCGTGCCGAACCGCGGCGGCCGTGTGGCCGCGAAGGACGAGATCGTCGAGCGGTGCGCCAGGGCGCTCTATCGGAAGGCGCGCGAGCTCTGCGATCGGAGGATCGTCGCCTCCGAGGAGGAGTGCGACCTCGCGTTCGTCTTCGGGATCGGCTTCGCGATGTATCTCGGTGGACCGATCTTCTACGCGAGGCAGCGGGGGTGGGTGTAGGTAGGGTCTTGAGCCGTCAGCGACCTCGCGCTCTCGGGCAAGGTGTCGAGACGACGTCCGCCGGTCTCCGTCACTTCCGCTGGTAGATCAGGTCGGGGATCGACGCCAGGGCGCGGGGCTTGAGCCGCCTGAGAGCGGCACGGTCCTGCCTGAGCGTCGCATCGAAGAAGTTCTCGGCGAGGTAGTTGATGATGTCGTGCGCGTGGCGCCAGGGGAGGTGCCGCGGCTCGCACGCCTCGTCGAAGCCGCCGATGAAACCGACGAGGTTGCGCGGCACCTCGCAGATGTCCGAGAAGGTGAAGTGACCCGCGCCGATGAGCTCGGCGAGCCCGACGACGGGCGCGCCCGACGGCAGGCTCTGGAACGGCGCGAGCTGCTCCGAGGCGAACGGCGTCGTCGTGTCGAGGGAGCCGCCCTGGATCAAGATCGGCTTGGTGATCGATCCGAGGACGCTCGCGTC
>VBLA01000323.1 GCA_005879245.1 Deltaproteobacteria bacterium | reverse complement strand
CGCCTCGAGGCGTCGAGGAACGGTCTTGAAGTCGATGCCGAAGCTCCGGTGCTCGAGCTCGAACCATCCCGCGCCGATTCCGAGGTTCAGGCGGCCGCCGCTCACGTGATCGAGGGTCGCCGCCATCTTGGCGATCACGCACGGGTGCCGATAGGTATTGCCGCTGACGAGGAGACCGATCCGCGCGCGCCGCGTCGCCTGGGCGAGCGCGGCGAGCGCCGTCCAGCCTTCCAGGCACGGGCCCTCCGGATCGACGAAGATCGGGTAGAAGTGGTCGAAGAGCCAGAGCGAGTGGTAGCCCCACCCGTCGGCCTTCTGCCAGAGGTCGAGCATCTGCGCCCACTCGACTCCCTGCTGCCCCGTCTGGATACCGAAACGAGTCGGTGTGCTGGTCGTCATGTCACGGGGTGTCGCGGATCTGCGTGAGCCCGCCGAGGACGCCGACGTACGCAGCCCCGTCGGGACCGACGCTCACGGGCGCGAAGTTGTTGTTGTAGCCGAGGCCCGTGCCGACGAGCTGCTGGTAGACCGTCGCGCCGCGCGCGAAGCTGATCGCCGTGAAGTACCAGGCGTCCGTGCTCCCCGGTCCCGGATTCTTCGTGTAGGCGTACATGAGCCCGTTCGCCAGCGAGACCTTCGAGACGGTGGAGGGGACGCGCTCCATGCTCGTCCACACCGTGTGGCAGCCCGTCGGATCGAGGTCGATCCGCGTGATCCCGGGCTCGGTGGTCGCCCCGCTCATGACCGACGTGGGCCCGGTGTATCCGTAGTTGTTCTCGACGATGATCGACTTCCGGGTGGCGATGAGCGAGTTCTCGGTAGCGCTCATGTCGGCAGCGAAGACGGGTTCCGAGCACACGAGGCGCGCTCCGGCCACGCGCGCGGCACGCCGGTAGACGAGGACGTGCATCTGCGGGTCGGCGTTGTCGGTGATGGTGACGTAGCGGCTGGTCATGAGGGTCGGCGTCGTGCCGGACCCGAAGTTCACCTGGCCCGGTTTGAGCCGTGTGCCCCGGTCGTATTCCTCGCGCCACGTGACGGTCGGCTCCCCGGCCGCGCCCGCATCGAAGCGATACAGGGCGTGATCCGACACGATGAACACGCCCCCCGTCTCGTCCACCGCGAAGGAGTTGCCGATCGCCTCGCCGGTGAGGCGCATGCTCGCGATCTGGCCGCTGTCCGGCTCGACGGTGCCGACGAGGCCGTTCACCGTCACGAACCAGAGTCGCCCCGACCAGTCGGGCAGCGCGGAGACGATGCCCTCGGCGACCGCCACCACTCCCGAGAGGTCGTACATGCGGACGAGCTCGAAGCCGGGCCCCGTCGCACCATCGGCCTCGCCCACGACCCAGATCTGTCGGTCATTCGTCGGGGTCACCACCCGGTCGAGCTGGTCGAGGTAGAAGTAGCCGCCTCCCGAGAAATCGCTGAACACGGAGCCGCCGCCGGAGCGCGGAGGGAGCGGAAAGGTGGCCTCGGTGTCGAGGGTCTCGGGGTCGATCATGGTCAGCACCGGTCCCTCGACGCCGACGCAGATGGTGACCACCCGCCCTTGGCTGTCGAAGGTGAGGGAGCCGCATTCGGCGTTCTGCAGGGTCGACCGGGCCTCCGGCGCGCGGCCGAGCGGGCCGGCCCCGACATAGGTATCGGTCTGGTACGCGTCGTCGTGGACGTTGCTGCGATCGTTCGGGGCCATGAACGGATGGCGGGGCACGCGGAACGAGTGCACGCGCCGCGGCATCGCCGCCGAACCGACGAAGGCGGGCACCGGATCGGCAGTCGGATCCTGGGGGATCGGGACGGGCGGCTGGCTGGCGATCGCCACCGCGGCGAGGGCCAGCCCGGCGAGCGTCGCGCGAACCGGGACGTACATGCGCCCGGCACTTGGCGCGACGAGGGAGCGTCCTGCAATCCCGCAGAGGCATGAGAATCCCTGCCGGATAGGGATGACTTTGGATTCACCTCGCTAGGAAGTGTGGCCCGTCGCTTTCCTCGCGCCCCCACCCCAAGTGCAGACTCGCTGGTGTCCAAATGACTCACGCATCTCCGGGCGACCCGCTCAGGTCTGCGCCTGCGGAACCTGCATTGACAGGCACGACGCTAGGGGCCTAGACGAGGGCCAGCAGGGCAGTACGACGGGGGGGACGCTGCACCGTCTCACGCTCCCGTCCGGCTTCGATCTGGCAAGACCGAGAATCTCGATGCAAGACGCCGCGTTCGATGCAGTCGCCATCGGCGCCTCGGCCGGCGGGGTGACGGCGCTCCAGACGGTGATCAGCGCTCTGCCGCGGGGCTTCCGCGCGGCGGTGCTCATCGTCCAGCACCTCGACCCGCGCCACAAGAGCCTGCTCGCCGATCTGCTCGGGAGGCACGCGCAGATGACCGTGAAGGAGGCGGACGACGACGAGCCGATCCGTCCCGGCACGGTCTACATCGCGCCTCCCGACAACCACCTCTTGGTGGCGAAGGGCCACGTGTCGCTCACCAGCTCCGAGCTGGTCCACTTCACGCGGCCTTCCGTCGATCTGCTCTTCGAGTCGGTGGCCGCCGCGTTCAAGGACCGCGCGATCGGCGTGATCCTCACGGGCTCGGGGCTCGACGGGGCGACCGGCATCCGCGCCATCAAGGAGCAGGGCGGCACCACGATCGTGCAGGACCCGGCGGCAGCCGATCACCCGGGCATGCCCGCCAACGCGTACGCCACCGGCTGCGTCGACTTCAAGCTCGAACTCGACGACATCGGCCCGGCCATCGTCCGTCTCGTCCAGCCTGATGGCGCCGAGGCGGCGAATCGATGAGCGACGAGATCGACGAGCTCGAAGAGCCGACAGGCGACGGCGGGGCGGGGAGCGGCGCCGAGGACGTCCCCGACACGGAGTTCCAGCGCCTGCTCGAGAAGCTCCACACCGAACACAACTTCGACTTCCGCCAGTACAAGGAGCTTTCGCTCCTCCGCCGCATCCGCCATCGGATGGCGCAGCTCCACGTGACCAGCTTCGCCACCTACATCCACTACCTCGACCGCAACGCCGACGAGTACAAGGCCCTCCTCGACGTCATCCTGATCAACGTCACGAGCTTCTTCCGCGACCCCGAGGCGTGGAACCAGGTGCGGGAGACGGTGCTGCCCCGGCTGATCGAAGAGGCGGCCTCGAACCAAAGCCTCCGCATCTGGAGCGCCGGCTGCTCCTCGGGCGAGGAGCCGTACA
>VBLA01000322.1 GCA_005879245.1 Deltaproteobacteria bacterium | reverse complement strand
GCTCGCCGTGCAGTACTTCCCGCTGGTCTTCCTCTTGACGGATCGCTGGCTCGAGGCGGCGTGCAGACGCGACGGCGTGCTCCTCGCCATCGCCCTCGTCCTGCAGGCGCTCAGCTCCTACTACCTCGCCTACGCGCTGATGCTCGCCTACGCGCCCTTTCTCCCGCTCGCGCTCTGGCGCTGGCGGCCGCGGCTCGATCGCCGCCGGGTGGTGGGGCTCCTCGTCGTCTTCCTCACGCTCGCAACGGTCGTGGTCGTGGCGAGCCTCCCGTACCTCCGGCTCCGGCAGCTCGGACTCATCCCCTCCTACAACCGGGAGGGCGATCCGCCTCCGCTCGGCCTCGTCCCGCAGATCGCCGGCCGTGAGGTCTGGAGGTACCTCACCGGCCGGGGTGTCGGTCCGGTGGGCTATGCGCTCGCCCTGGTCGCCATCCTGCCGCCGTGGCGGGGGCGGCGGGAGCCGTGGCTCGCGGGCGTCCTCGTCGCGACGCTCGGAACGCTCGCCGCATGCGGGCCGGGAATCGTGATCGGCGGTCACGAGTACGCGAGCCCCTATCGTCTGGTCCTCGGATGGATGCCCGGCTTCGGCACGGTGCGCCTCCCGACGCGCTTCGTGCTCGTCGCGCAGCTCGGCTTCGCGTTGCTCGCCGGGCTCGGACTCGGACGGCTCCTCGACGGAGGTCGGCGCTGGGTGGCCTGGCCGATCGCCTGCGTCACGATCGCGCTGGCGATCTGGAGCTTCACTCCTCTGCCGACACTTCCCTTGCACGCCGAGGTCACGGGTGACGAGCTGCCGGCCGCGTATCGGTGGCTCGCGGCGCACGGCGAGGGACGTCCGCTCCTCGACCTGCCGGGCACCGCTTTCCATGAGGCGGCCCGCCGCATGTACCTGAGCACCGTCCATTGGCTGCCCATCGTCGACGGGTACAGCGGCTATGGTCCGCGCACGCCCGGGCACCTCGACTGGCTCGCGCGCGGCCTGCCCGGCGAGAGTGCGCTCCAGAACCTGGTCGACACGGTCGATATCGGGTGGGTCTTGGTGCACCGCAATGCGCTCCCTTCCGCCGAGGCGGCGCGCTGGAGAGGACCGTTCCCGCGCGGCCTCGAGCCGGCGGGCGAGTGGGGAGGGGATCTGCTGCTGCGCGTGACCCGTGCGGTGGCGCAAGACCGCCGCGCGAATCTCCTGAGCCCGCTCCGTACGCCGGCCGGCGTCCCGCTCGAACCGCTGGTGGAATGCCCGGGCGCGCTGAGGCTCGCCGTCCCCCCGCCCGATCCGTGGCCGCCGCAGTCGCCGGCGCAGGTGCAGGTCGACGTGCTGAACCTCGGGGGGAGGCCGTGGCCCGCCTTCGGCTTCATCCCCCGGCATCTGGTGCACCTGCGCGCCTGCATCGGACGACCTGACGAGCCGCCCTGCGTCTCCCTCCCCATCCCCCTTCCGGCCGATGTGCCCCCGGGGGGTCGCGTGCGCGTGGCCGCGACGGTCCAGGGTCCATTCTGGGCCGGGCCGTACGTCCTCGACCTGAGGCTCGTGCAAGGTGAGGACGGGCCCCTGGCGCATTGCGGGGTTGCACCCCTCCGCGTGCCCATCCGCGTCGCTGGTCGGGGCGCCTCACCCCCGCCTTGAGCCGGCGGCGCCGGCTTGCGAAAATCCCTCCCGCATGGAGCCGCATCCCTCGCTCTCGGTCCTGGTGCCCGTGTACAACGAAGTGGCGACGGTGCGCGCTCTGCTCTCGCGGGTCCGCGCGGTTCCCATCCCGAAGGAGATCATCGTCGTCGACGACTGCTCGACCGATGGGACGCGCGAGGCGGTCGAGGCGCTGCGGGCCGAGGTCGGGGACACGCCGGAGAACCGCCTCGTTCTCCTCGTCCATGAGCAGAACCGGGGCAAGGGCGCCGCCGTGCGTACCGGCGTCGCGCGCGTGACGGGCGACATCGTCATCATCCAGGATGCGGACCTCGAGTACGATCCGGCCGAGTATCCGCGTCTGATCCAGCCGATCCGTGACGGCCACGCCGACGTGGTCTTCGGCTCACGCTTCGCGGGGAGCCCGCGCCGGGTGCTCTTCTTCTGGCACACGGTGGCGAACCGCCTCCTCACGCTGCTCTCCAACATGTGCACGAACCTGAACCTCACGGACATGGAGACCTGCTACAAGGTTTTCCGCGCCGACATTCTGAAGCAGATCCCGATCCGCTCGAACCGCTTTGGTCTCGAGCCCGAGCTGACGGCCAAGGTCGCGCACCTTCGCTGCCGCATCTACGAGATGCCGATCGCGTACTACGGTCGCCAGTACGCCGAGGGGAAGAAGGTCGGCTGGAAGGACGCGCTCTCGGCGGTGTGGACCATTCTCCGCTTCGCGGCCATGCCGGACCTCGGTCGCACCGACGAGGGGTTCACGACGCTACGCCGCATCGAGGCGCTCCGCCGGTACAACTCGTTCCTCTGGGACCTGATCCGACCCTACGTCGGCCGCCGGGTGCTGGAGGTCGGCTCGGGCACGGGGGTGATGACGCGGTATCTCTCGACACGGGAGCGACTCGTCGCCACCGACCTGGACCCGCTGTACCTCGAGTTTCTGCGCCGGGTCTATGCCGACCGGCCCAACGTGGAGGTCCGTGCTCTCGACCTCGACCGGCTCGCGGAGGACGGGCTCCCGCCGCGGAGCTTCGACACGATCGTGTGCGCCAACGTGCTCGAGCACATCGGTGACGATGGCCGCGCGCTCCGCGCCATGCGCGATCTACTCACCCCGGGCGGCCGCATCGTGTTGATCATTCCCGCACTCCGGGTGCTCTACGGCGAGATCGACCGCTCGATCGGCCACTACCGTCGCTACTCGCGCCGCGAGATCGAGGAGAAGCTCGGCGTCGCGGGGCTCCGGGTCGAGCACGTGAGCTACTTCAACACGCTCGGCGTGCCGGGCTGGTTCCTGAACGCCCGGCTCCTCCGGCGCCGGAGCGTGCCCGGCGTGCAGGCGCGCCTGCACGACCGCCTCGTGCCGCTCCTGCGGGTCGAGCGGCGGTTCCGCCCGCCCTTCGGCATGTCATTGCTCGCGGTCGGCCAGAACACCGAATGAGCGTGTCGGCGGCTTCGCCGGTGCGGTGCGGCGGAGCGCTGGGTGCCGCGCTCGGTCTCGTGCTCATCGCCGC
>VBLA01000321.1 GCA_005879245.1 Deltaproteobacteria bacterium | reverse complement strand
AACGCGGTCCGCTCGGTCATCTTGGTTTCCTCGCGCTGCTCGTCCGGCTCGCCAAACCGCCGCGAGTACAGGGTCGCATACAGGCCGCCCTCGCGCAGGAGTTCATCGTGGCGTCCCGTCTGTTCGATTCGCCCCTCTCGGATCACCATGATGTGATCCGCCGATCGGATGAGCTCGAGATCGTGGGAGATGATGATCGTGGTCTTCCCCGCCATCAGTCTTCGCAGTGCATGCAGGACCACGTGGGAGGACTCCGCATCGAGGCCCGTGGTCGGCTCGTCGAGGATGAGAATCGGCGCGTTCCGAACGAGCGCCCGGGCGATCGCAATGCGCTGCCGCTGACCGCCCGACAGGTTCGTGGCGCGCTCGCTGAGCTCGGTGTCGTAGCCGTCCGGCATCTTCTCGATGAACTCGTGGGCGTCGGCCTGGACGGCGGCAGCGACGATCTCGTCGCGCGTCGCGCCGGCCCGGCCGTAGCCGATGTTGTGCGCGACCGTCCCCTGGAAGAGCACCGTCTCCTGGAGCACGAGGCTCACCTGACGACGGAGCGAGTCCAGGGTGAGGCTCCGGATGTCGGAGCCGTCGATGCGCACCTCGCCGTCATCGGGGTCGTACAGGCGCGGGATCAACTGGGCGATCGTGCTCTTGCCGGCGCCGCTCGGGCCGACCAGCGCGACCACCTCACCGGGGCGCACGTGGAAGCTCACGTCGTCCAGGACCATCCCGCTGAGAGAGTCATTCGGGGTCTCGCTCGTCCGGTCTTCGGGATCGAGTCGGTACGCGAAACTCACGTGCCGGAAATCGAGTTCGCCCCGGAACGGTGGGGCGTCCTTCGCCGCCGGCGAGTCGGACACGGACGGCCGGCGAGCGAGCACCTCGGCGACCCGCTCGACGCTGGCGCGGACCTTCCCGATCGTCGCCCACTGCTTGATGATCCGGCGGGTCGGCTTGAACATGTTCTGGATGAGGATGATGAAGAGGACCAGGGTCCCGACGCTGAGGGCCTGGCGGCTCACCAGCCAGATCCCCACCCACACGACCGCGGAGATGGACACGGCCTGGAGCACGCCGACCACCCAGCCGAACCGCGCCTCCAGCCCCACCGACTCGAGCGCCGCCAGCATGGCCTTGTGGCTGAGCTGCGCGAAGCGCTCCTGCTCGTAGCGGCTCTGGCCGAAGGTCTGCACGACCGGGATGGACGTCAGCATCTCCTGGGCCGCCGAGGCGAGCTCGCCCTCCTGGGCTCTCTGGCGCCTCGCCGTCACCACGATCCGCCGCGAGAAGTGGTGCGAGACGAGCGACAGGATGGGGACCAGGACGGCCGCCAGCAGTGCCACTTCCCACGAGTGAAACAGCAGGAATGCCAACGTCCCGATGAGCACCAGCACGCTGCCGGCGATGTCGGAGACCGACTCGACCACGAACCGCTCCACCTGTTCGATGTCGCTGGTCACCCGCCGCAGCATGTCGCCGGTCCGCCGTCGGTTGTGGAACGCGAGCGAGAGCCGCTGGACGTGTGAGTACAGGGTCAGCCGCATGTTGTAGCCGAGCCTTCGGCCCCCCCGCGCGACGAAGATCTCGGCGAGAGAATCGCCGAGGCTGTCCAAGGCGGCGAGCCCGATGATGGCGGCCGTCAGCAAGGCGGTCGTGCTGATCCTCGGCGTGACGATCCCAGGGAACCACAGGTCGGGGCGATTCCCCCTCAGGTAGTCGACGAGATAGCCGATCGGGTACGCCTTGAACACCGAGGCGACCGCTTCGACGGCGAGCATCAGGAGGGTCAGGACGAAGAGATGGCGATGGCCCTCACTGAAGCGGAACAGAAACCGTGTGAGGCGGTGGTCGTCGCTACCTGCGTCTTCCTTCGGGCTGGCGAGCGACCCCGGGGTCACACCGGCCATGCGCCTCTTCACGATACCGGCCCGTCTCCCGGCGTGGGTTCCTGGCGTCGCCATCTAGCGAGGGTCCTCCGCGCCAGCCAGCATACTCTCAACCTCCTGCGTGAACCCAGGTGCGAGCTGGCGGCGCTTGTGGAAGTAGTACGCATCCCGGAGCCGTTGCACGCTCACGTGCCATAGGAAGCGGGCCTCGGGGACGTCCCGGCCGGCGTGGGCGCGGTAGGCGGGGAGGAAGGCGGCGGTCATGGCGCCGACATGGCGAGCCTCGAACCCGTGGTAGCCGAGGTCGACGATGAAGTTCGCGAGGTCCTGGATCGGGTCGCCGAGCGCGAGGTTGTCGAAGTCGAAGACGCCGAGCCGGTCCCCGTGGACGACCAGCTGCTTCAGGAGGAAGTCTCCGTGGACGAGCCCGTCGGGGGCGGGCGGCAGCCGAGGCGCGGCCTCCCCGAGCCGTGCGACGACTTCCTCGAGCCGTGCGCGCAGCCAGGGATAGGCCTCCGCCAGCTCGCCCGCTTCCGCTGCGGCGGCGGCGAGCCGGTCGGCGAGGGTGGTCCGGGGCAGGTCGGGCAGCCGCAGCGCGTGGAAGCGCGCGAGGCCGAGGGCCGCGCGCGCGAGGAGGTCCTGGCAGCCGCCCCGTTCGATCGCGCGGGGGAGTGGCGTCCCGGGGAGCTCCGTTTGCCAAACGGTCCTGGCCGCCGCGCTGTAGCCGAGCGGCGGGGCGATGACGAAGGCGTCCTCCGCTTCCGCGAGCTCGCCGGCGAGCGCCTCGATCCGCCCGGCGATGACGCGCGCCCGGTCGTGCTTGAAGGTCTTCCCGTACAGCGCGACCGTGCGCAGCCCGTAGCGCGTGATGCAACGGACCTCGGGCTTGTAGCGGACGACGTCGATCGAGACGTCGGCGTCGGACCGGGCGGCGAGGCGGTCATACGGCAGGTGCCGCCGGAGTTTCTCCCGGATGATGACCTCGGGCAGGTGGAGCATCTTCGGATCGTTGGGAAAGGCCCAGACGACGAGGTCGAGCTCCGGGAGATGCGTCACCGCCGCGCCGAGCGGTGGAGGGACCGTCGGCGCCGAGCTCGCCTCGGCGAACTTCTGACGGCTCCGGCCGTCACGATAGGCCTTGACGTGGAAGAGGTGACGCTCGCCTCCCGCCCCGCCGTGGACCGCGAGCTCGTAGCACACCGAGAGGAAGGCCTTCCCCCGCCGAGCGTCCTCCGCCGACGTCCGGTAGCGGGTATGGACAATCTGGCAGTCGTCGATCACGAGGCCCGGCGCCCGCAAGCCCGGAAGCCGAGTCTGGAGGATCTCCCGCATCCGCTCGCGGTCAATCAGCAGGGCCACGCGCTCGACCGTTCCGGGATCGTCCATGACGGTCACGGCAGCCGCCCCGCGAGGACGTCCTCGCACGCCCCCAGCATCGCCTCGGCGTCGTCGTAGCGGTCGGCGTCCTGCGGGTGGCGGAGACACTGGTAGGCGTAGAGGAAGCAGTGCATGGCCGCGTGGACCGGCACGCGTGCGGCCGTCTCGGCGTTGGTGCGGCCGAGGTAAGCGTCGAGGAAC
>VBLA01000320.1 GCA_005879245.1 Deltaproteobacteria bacterium | reverse complement strand
GATCCTCACCATCCTGCCGCAGGTCAACTCGAAGGGGCTCGTCAACATGCAGATCCGGCAAGAGGTGAGCGCGGTGCGCCTGCCGAGCTTCGGCTCGACGAACTCCCCGTCGTTCTCGACCAGAGAGGCCGAGACCACGGTGGTCGTGCAGGACGGCGAGAGCGTCATCATCGGCGGGATCATCGACGACACGGTCGATCACCGGCGCACCGGCGTCCCGTTCTTCATGGACATCCCGGTGATCGGGCACGCGTTCCGCACCGACAGCGACACGAACACCCGGACGGAGCTCATCCTGCTCATCACCCCCTACGTGATCCGCAACCGCGACGAGGCGCACGAGGTCACCGACGCGTTCTCGGAGCGGCTCCAGGGACTCATGCGTCTCCGGCGCGCGATGTCCGTGCGGCCGCTCCAACGCCAGGAGCAGTCGCAAGATTCCGCGCCGGCGGGCATACCCGTCCCGCCGCGGAGCGGTGGAGGGGAACCCGTGCCGCCGGAAGCGGCCCCATGAAGTCCAGGGGCCGGCTGCGCGGCCTCTCGGCCGTCGTCCCCGCGTACAACGAGGCCGGCAACATCGACGGGGTCGTCGAGGCGCTGCTCGCGGTGCTGCCGGTGGTGGCCGGGCGCCACGAGATCATCGTCGTCGACGACGGCAGCAGTGACGGGACGGGAGCGGCGGTCGCCGGGAGGCCGGGCGTACGCGTGATCCGTCACCCGACCAACCGGGGCTACGGCGCCGCGCTCCGCAGCGGCCTCGCCGTCGCCCGGGAGCCCTGGTGTGTCTTCCTGGACGGCGACGGTCAGCTCGACCCGCGTGACCTGCCGCGCCTCGTCGCCGCGGTCGACGACGCCGATCTGGTCGCGGGCTACCGGGCGGCGCGGGCCGATCCCCCCCTCCGGCGCCTATACGGCTGGCTATGGAACGCGCTCGTCCGCCTGCTGCTCGGCGTGCGGGTCCGGGACGTCAACTGCGCCTTCAAGCTCGTGCACGGCGAGGTCCTGCGATCGGTCACGCTCGAGTCGCGTGGCGCCCTCCTCTCGGCCGAGCTCCTCGGCAAAGCCCTCCGCCACGGCTTCAGGGTGCGCCAGGTCCCCGTCTCGCACCGCGGACGCCACCTCGGTACGGCCACGGGCGGAGCGCCGCACGTCGTGGCCCGGGCGCTCTACGAGCTGGCGGTGCTCGGGTGTCAGATCCGCGTCCCCGCGACACGCCCGGTGCTCCGTCCCGCCCTCCGGGGCGGGCTCGCAAGGGTGCTCCTGGTGCCGGCGCTGGCCCCGGTGGGGGTGGGTGGCGACCAGTTCGGCAGTTGGGTCGAGGTGGGGACGCTCGTCCCCGGCCCGGAGGCCGGGTGGGCGGGACGCCCGGATCGGAGCGACGGCGCTTGCAGCGCCCCCGGGGCGCACGGTAGGTACAGCGGCTTTTTCGACCGGTGGAGGTGAGGGCATGATCCTGCTCGTGATCCTGATCAGCGTGCTGTCGCTCGCCTTCGCGTGGTACCTGGCGAGGCAGGTGCTCGCGGCGGACGAGGGAACGCCCGAGATGCAGAGCATCGCCTCGGCCATCAAGGAAGGCGCCGAAGCGTTCCTGCGCCGCCAGAACCGGACCATCTTCCTGATCGGTCTCGGCGTGGCGGCGCTGATTTTCATCCTTTACGCGGCGGTGCGCCCGCCGACCCCGCACGATCCGGCGACGCCCATGCACATGGCGGTGGCGACCACGCTCGCCTTCATGTTCGGCGCGCTCTGCTCGGGCATCGCCGGCTACATCGGCATGTTCGTCTCGATCCGGGCCAATCTGCGGACCGCGTCCGCGGTGCGGACGAGCCTCAACCGGGCCCTCCAGCTCGCGCTGCGCGGCGGGGCGGTGTCCGGGCTCTTCGTGGTGGCGATGAGCCTCCTCGGCGTCGGCGGGCTCTTCTTCATCCTGAGCCGCTTCGGCGTAGAGGCGGAGAAGATCCCGCTCCTGATCGTCGGCTACGGCTTCGGCGCGAGCCTGGTTGCCCTGTTCGCGCAGCTCGGCGGTGGCATCTACACGAAGGCCGCCGACGTGGGGGCCGACCTGGTCGGAAAGGTCGAAGCCGGGATTCCCGAGGACGATCCGCGGAACCCTGCGGTGATCGCGGATCTGGTCGGCGACAACGTCGGCGACTGCGCGGGCCGCGGTGCCGACCTCTTCGAGTCGACCGCGGCGGAGAACATCGGCGCGATGATCCTGGGGGCGGCGCTCGCCAGCGCGGCCGCGCGGGCGAACGTGCACTTCGCCGCCGGCATGCTCGGCGTGATGCTCTTCCCGCTGGTCGCGCGTGCCTTCGGCCTGATCGCCTCGATCATCGGGGTGATGGCGGTGCGCACCGACGAGCGCGAGGACCCGATGCGCGCCCTCAACCGGGGCTACTACATCACCTCCGTCCTCGCGCTCGTGGGCTTCGCCGGCGCCACGCGCTGGCTCCTCTACGCCCCGGAGCGGCCGAACGCGTGGCTCCTCTTCTTCCTCTGCGGGCTGGTCGGGATCGCGACGGCGCAGGCGTTCGTCTACATCACGCAGTACTACACCGAGTACCGGTATCGGCCGGTGCGCGAGATCGCGGAGGCGGCGCAGACCGGGCCGGCCACCACGATCATCACCGGCATGTCGGTGGCGATGGAGTGCACGGCGGTCCCGACGGTCGTGATCTCGCTCGCCATCCTGGTGTCCTACGTGCTCGGCCGGCGGACGGGCATCGACGGGGCGGGGCTCTTCGGGACGGCGGTGGCGACCATGGGCATGCTGGCGACGGCGGCTTACATCCTCGCCATGGACACCTTCGGCCCCATTACCGACAACGCCGGCGGCATCGTCGAGATGAGCCGGCAGCCGGAGGACATCCGGAAGAAGACCGACCGGTTGGACGCGGTCGGCAACACGACCAAGGCGCTCACCAAGGGGTACGCGATCGGCTCGGCGGCGCTCGCGGCGTTCCTCCTCTTCTCGGCGTATCTCGACGAGGTCCGGAACTACGGCTTCCCCATCACCAGCGTCGACATCGCGCGGCCCGAGATCTGGGTGGGAGGACTCCTCGGCGCGATGCTGGTCTTCCTCTTCTCGGCACTCGCCATCCGCGCCGTCAGCAAGGCCGCCTTCTACGTCATCAACGACGTCCGCGCCCAGTTCAAGGAGAAGCCCGGGATA